>JADQBT010000034.1 GCA_016278485.1 Halanaerobiales bacterium | reverse complement strand
GTCCTACTGGTCCTCAAGGTGATATAGGTCCTACTGGACCTACTGGTCCTCAGGGAGATATCGGTCCTACTGGTCCTACTGGACCAACTGGTCCTCAAGGTGATATCGGTCCTACTGGTCCTACTGGCCCAGAAGGAGGAATATTGGCCTTTGCAGATTTCTATGCACTGATGCCACCTGATAATTCAGCAACAGTTGCACCTGGTACAGATGTAGAATTTCCTCAAAACGGACCTATTAGCGGAACCGCTATTACCCGTATTAATGATAGTTCATTTAACCTGGCACAAATCGGCACTTATAAGGTTATATTTCAGGTTAGTGTCACCGAAGCTGCTCAGCTAATTTTAACTCTAAACGGCAATGACTTAGAATATACAGTTGCCGGTCGAGCAACAGGTACAAATCAAATAGTAGGAATGGCACTTGTAGAGACAACAACAATCAATTCAATACTCAGTTTACAAAATCCTTCTGGCAACGCAACAGCATTAACCATCACTCCTGTTGCCGGAGGATCAAGACCTGTTTCAGCCCACCTTGTTATCACGCAAATTGAATAGCAAGGATTAGTATCATTGAGATTAGGCCTATAAGGTATCAAATCCTTATAGGCCTAATCTATGTACATTACATTGAAGCAATAGTAAAAATTAAAAATTTTATATTAATAACAATATGGAATTATTTTAAATGGAGATTTTGAAATGTGTATAAAAAACATTCCTATACCTACTCCCGCCAAAAACGTTCGCCCAGAGTTTTTAATATCTGTCCTGAACCATTTTCTTTTATCTCGACAAGCTCCCTTACAGAAGAGTTCTCTTCATGTCGAATACTTCTATCAAATATTTCACTTACTATTTAAAATTGATAATTAACAAGATACCGGCCATTCCCCTTGTTTTCTATAATTTCAAGATTTGTAATCTGGTAACTTATATTATCAAAAACTCGAAAATTACGGATAAGTGTATCTTCCAGATCCCACAAAGTGGTGCCATGAGCAGCTTCCCACTCATCAGCCAGTAGACTCAAAACTCCGTATTCATCTCTGGACTGATAACGTTGAGTAAATAAATCATAGAATTCTCTTGTTTGATTTAATATTTCCTTTAATTCATCATCTTCTCTACCAATTAAATCCTCTGCCTCTTTAATCAATGCCTCCAGCTTTTCCAGTAATTCTGGTACTCTACTGCCGGGATCCTCACCCGGAAAAGCACTATGCTCACTCTTAAATTTTTCCAGTTCATGTTCATAAAGGAGGGCATTTTCATAGTCTTTTTCATTTATAAAGAATTCAACTGAATTTATTGCATCCTCTACATTATAGGCCAGCAAGTCGTAGAGATTCTGTCTCGCAATTTCTTTTTTAGTCTCTTCTTCTGCCCTGTGATGATATTGATATAATACTTCCTTTAAATCCAGAACGATCTGCTTATACCTCTCTGCCACTGGATATGCTTTAAGGTAATCTAGGGCTTTATCCTCAAACAAATATTTTATTTCTGCCTAGACTTTTTCACTTTTGTCATTTAAAGAGACCCTTCCTCCAAGAGGAGTATCCTTACTTGCAGGGTAAGTATTTATTTCAACAGTTATAGGTAAAATCTCAAAAATTGCACTGATATTATTGATAAATTCTTTTTCATTTATTAATCGATAATTTTCATTTACCTCTTCCCCAACAATTTCGGTTAACTCTTCAATTAATTCCTCTGCTTCCCTTAGGTTACTTTCTTTAATAACAGCAAAGTTTGCTGCCTGAGCCAATCTTTTCAGGGTATTCTCCTGTAAGATATATGCAGGATGAATTATTATATTTTCAGATGCTGCCCTGATAGGTGGATGAGACTTATCATAGATGCTTTTAAATTTCAGAATATCATTCAGTGTTTTCAGGGCGTTCCTGGCATAATTGCTGTAAAAATTATAGACATTATAATCACTAAATTTATTTTTTATTTAACTTATTTCTGATTGAATTCCACTAATTTCTCCTCATTCAGATTATTGTATTTATAAGAAATCCCCTTCAAAGAACTATTTAACACATATTGATCAAAATATTCAAAAGTATCACCTATGTTAAATACTGATAAATTGTTTTTGCTACTAATACTGGCTTTAAGGCGAGAAAATAGCAAATCTTGCTCATCTCTGATCCCATCTTCCTGTGTATTTAGCCCCCTATTGAATAGAAAATTATATTTATTCATCTCATTTCTATTAGTATAATTAAAACTCCCATTATAATAAAAACCATCATCAATAATACTATTATTAACCCCCGGCCCTGAAACATTATTATTAACTAACTCTATTTCACTTAGTACTATAGAGTCAACCTTAACATTAACTGCTAATATAAAAATAAATATTAATATGAAACATAAAACATATGCCTTGAAAATTTTTATTTTTTTTAAACAATAAAATCCAACCTCCTTTTTATTAGGAACCTTATCAGCCCAACAATATTATATTTGAACTAAATTATATCAATATTAATATAAATAAAAATCACCCTAGTGGGTGATTTTTCATAATTTAATGATTTTAATAAATATCTTCCTTGATAAACAAGGATTCTTAAAGGCAAGGTGAGCTTGCCCCGTGGAGCGCCAATATATCTTTTCACTTTTGCTTTCTCAATCTTATCTAAAAAGTTTTGCTTATAATTATTGATTTGCTGTTATTAGTGCGTTTTCAATTCCTTTTAAATATGCTTTACAGGTAATAGTAGACCCTGATATAACATCTACATTGTTTTCCTGGTTTTTAATTATCCTATTAAATAATTCCTCTGTTACTTCTGGCTTAGCGAATGTAACATCATCGAGAAGAGAAATATCCTTAAACTTATTATTTGCAATCTCTACTCTAACCTTATTACTAAATCTACCTGCTCTATATTCCCCATAGTACACTCCATCTTCAAGTAATGAAAGATCTATATTATTAATTACTATTTCTTTACCACTATCTAGTCCTCTATTGAGATAATATATTCCACCTACTCCAATCAATATGAACACACTTAAAACAACTAGAACAATTTTTAATATTTTTTTCATAAAATTCTTCACTCCTTTACCTTGTTTGACAGCTTTCCAGTATATATTTTGCTTCCTCTACAATTAAAACTAACACCTCTTCTTTAGTAGCCTTGGTTCTTTTCTTTATTATAAACAATAGCAGACCGTGAATGGAACTACTTAGTAGCTTTTCAACCATATTGCGCCTTTCATCTGGAATTAAACCCTTCTCAACACCCTCATGCAGCACTTCAACTAATAGTAATACCACTTCCGGAGTTTTGTCAGGCATTTCTCCTATATCACTTAAAAATATTAACTCAAAGATATTAGGATTATCTATAAAATATTGACAATACGCCTTTGCATAGGTAATTATTTTTTGCTTAATATTTCTATCATCGGCTGATGCCAATACATATTTTTTACACTCTTCCCAAAAATCTTCTGCACAATATGAATAGAGATCATTTAAATCTGAAAAATAATTATATAAAGTACCAGCAGAAAAACCAGCAATATCAGCTACTTTTTTTACAGTTAAATTCTTCATTCCTTTTTCTCTAATTATATTTTTAGCTGCTTCTATAAAATAACCTTTTTTTCTTTTTTCCTGAATTGCTTTCTTATCCATTTACAACTTCCTTCCTGTTATCAACTAGCATCATTTAGCTTTTCTGCAAATTTTATTATATTTTCATTCATTAAATTCGATTGTGATTCTTCTACACCCGTTATTTTTTTGATAGCAATTTTCTCCAGGAAATTCATTTTGTCAAAATCAAATTCTCCTCCGAAAACACCGGTTACTACGGCTTTATTAACTAATTCTTCCGGAAAGTTATCTTTTAACTGCTGTTCAGCCTTTTCGTCTTCTGACATACAACAAATAAATAAACCAATCTCCTTATTTTGTAATTCAGTTAATCTCTCTTCACTAAACAGTCTGGCCTCTTTACGTATTTTCCCCACATAAACAGAACTTCCTATAATTACTCGGTCATATTGATCAATGTCGATTTTTTTATTTTTCTTTAAATTAACTAAATCAACTTCACCATTTAATTTTTTAGCTAATTTTTTTGCACTATTTTCTGCAGAACCATGCTTTGTAGCATAGGCTATTAAAGTTTTCATAGTAATCCCTCCAGTATTTTTGTTTTGTTAAATAAGGCTGGTCATAATATTGACATTTTCCTCTTTAGCCTGTTGTTTTATTCTCATATTCATTTAAGATTTACAAAGTCATCTTCATATTTTAAATTTTATTCATATTTAAAATATGATTATAATTAATGAATGTAATTCATACCATGAACATAATTTAGCATATATTTTTCTTTTTGTCAACACTTTTTTTGCAATTCAAGAATTAATTTATATTTATAGTCTCTCCATCTGAAAACTAAAAAAGTCTCCTGCTAAGGAGATTTTTGCCTTGGGCTGAACCATCCAACTTTTATTTTACCTTTTTCAGGTTTTAATTCTATAAAGTCATATTTAGTAAATAATTTAAACATATTTTTTTAATAATTAAATTTTGGCGGGTTGTCAATTAGAAATGGGCCCATTGTAATGATCCCCTTACTTGATTATGTTTGTCAATTTACCTTTAACATATGTCATTTACTACTGTATAGAGCCCTCATTAACATTTTTCGGATTATCAATAACCAATATATCATACTATACTAATATTATTTTCGCTTTTTCTCCCTTATAAAGATTAACATCAAAAGGGATGTTGAATCTGCCAAAAAGTGGTGCTAGGTTAAAAAAGCCAGTGTTGCCAGTTTCCCTTAGAAATGAATAGAATAAATACAAGTGACAAACCAGAGTACGCAGTGCTTAAAAAGTTCTTATACAGGCAGTACCAGGAGTTCTGTGAGGAAAACGGACTGAAAGGTAATAGAAAAAGAAAAATGATAAGAAGGTTGAAAAACTTGGGGTACGAAGAAACAAACAAAGCAGAATAATACAATCAAGGGGTTCTCAGATGATGGGGACCCTCTTTTCTTTCCTTGATATTCACTATATAATATACAAATTGCTTAAGATTGTCATTCTTTGTTTTTACATGAAATTTGTCTTCTTTCATTTGAGATCAATGTTATAAGGTTTTACTCTTTCACTTAACCAGAGTTACCAACATAGGATATTAATGATCTTATTAATAAAGGAGGTATTTATATGGATAGTGGGTTTATTCTTTTCTTAATAATGATCTATATACTTGTACAAATATTCTCTCCTCACTAAAATATTCACCTTTTATATCTTAAAAATAATTAAGAGAAAGCTGCAGATTTTATCTGTAGTTTTCTCTTAATTAATAATAGTTAAATATTATATTAACCACTAATCATTTGCATTCCGGACTATTCTCTAATAAGAACAATCATCACACGATAAAATAAACTTGCCTGAAAATTGTATATTCTTTTTATCATGACAGTGATAAATTACTGCATCATTTAGAATAACATTAATTACTAACTTATCCTCTTCATCAAAATCAATTATTCTATCAACACATACCGTACTACTGCAACATGCGGCTGCACTACCGACATCACCAGTAATTACATTAGCACATTTTGTTGATATTGCATAATCTATACAACCTTTAACTTTTGATATCAGACAACTTAATTCACATACTTTACCACCTATATCAATATCTATTTCCAATTCATTCTCATATTGTTTTAAATCTGAAGTAAAGGCAATAACAAGATCCTCAGATGGGATAATTGTTTCACCTTCAAACTCCTCTCCAACCTCCAAATTATCTGAAACAGTACTGGTACAGGAAAACTCAACTACATTATTTATTAAACCTGCTGAAGTTGGTGCAAATTTAGTGACAAAAATATCAGCTGAACCAGCTTTTTCATTCTGATAAGCTGATTCTATAGGGAAATCAAAAGAAAAGGTATAACCTGTAATATAGGCATTTTTATTCGAATCTACTGCTATACCGCGACCAACATCACTGCTACTTCCACCCAGATAAGTGGAATACACTAATTCACCTGACGTATTTATTTTGGTAACAAAGGCATCTTCTTCACCAGCATAAGAATTTTGATAGGCTGAATCTGTCGGAAAATTAGTAGAGTTAGTTTCACCTGTAACGTAAGCACTACCATCTGAATCTACTGCTATTCCGAAACCCAGGTCAACATCACTCCCCCCAAGGTAGGTTGAATAATCCAGCATAGGGTCAATTATCAATGTCTCTGTTTTATCATATTCACCCAGTTCCAAGCATAAAATATTGCCTTTGTTTATTGAAAACTCTCCCTGTATTTCTTGTTCTATACCATCATTATTCTGATATGTCTTCGGTTTCTTCATTATTACTTCTCTGTCATTTTCTTCCATTACAAGATGCCCTTGTTCATCAATACGCAAATGTTCTGGACCATCAATAGCCAATTTAATGTCATTCGGATTACCATCTGGTTTTACGATAATATCATATTCAAGCTGTTGATCATTTCCATAGAATACAAAATCTATTCCCGGATAAACCTCCCTGTATTTAATTGCCGCAAAGGTAGGAATATCTGTCAGAAAATTTGTAAAGTTACCCTTAAGGTAATTGACTTTTCCAGCTAACTCATCCTGACCAGCTATCTTTATATCATTATTTGCATCAACAAAACTAAACTTAAACACAGAACTTGTAATATCTTCTCCTGTTGGACGCTTATTGTTTTTATTTTTTTTAGTCAATTGTTTTTTATTATTATCTTCACTACTATTTAAAACCATTGCTATTCCTTCAGGTGTAAAAAAGATGTCAGAGCTAAAACACCTGCTTAAATATTTAACCTTAGTATCTATCTGACCATGGTTCTTCTCGAAATATAAAGGAATCTTACCATACAGACTTTCTTTCTCAATCACAATATATTCACTCCAATTTTAAAATTTAAAATAAAATATATATGTTATTTTATTCTTTTCATAATACTATGTGATTGAGATACCACCGTATAACTAAAAAATGAGTCTTACACAAAGTAGGCTCCTTTTTATTTCATTATTTATTTTTATACTTACTATTTAAATTATAATATGGTTGCCCAACTAATCCAACAGTATAGAAAAAGACATTAAATTCATCTTCCTCCCAGGTTAAATAAGTGTGGGGATAACCTATAGTGTCAGCATTATATCTACCTACAACTCGCTGTATCGCCAATAAATCATAATTATCATCTTCATGCCGATAGATGGGAAATAAGCTTCCAAGGGGTATTACAAAACCTTCTATAGGTTCTTTGAGGGTACCATTTTCATTATATATTTCAGAAAGATATTCAGGATCTCTATCACTTAAATCTATAATAAAGGTTTGATTTAAGGTTTCATTAATAACCTCTACTTTATAATAATCTTTAAAGATTACCTCATAATCAAAGGCTTCATTAAAATCTTCATAATAAAAAATTAAATTTGATTTTGCATTTATAAAACTGTAAATATAATAAAAAGCCTGACCCCCACTTCCACCAGTAACAATACTGATAAAAATATCATTTATATTATCTTTATTAAAGTCACCTAAAAAGAGACTGGCTTCATAACCAGCAGCATTTTCTGGAAAAACAGTAATATAAGATCCTGTATCCCCTAATTTAACAATAAGTCTAATATTTGTTGTAAAACCTGCATCTGGTTCTTCTTTATTCCCAATCAAATAAACTTTATCGGGAATACCATCACCAGTTACATCACCTTCTTTATAATCCAGTAAATATATCAGGTCTTCAATCAAATTTAAATTTTCCTTAATATAATTTTGTAATTCTTTATCCATAATTATTTCTTTCCTTTCCTTAATTTTTCACTATATAATATGCAAATTGCTACGAATTGTCATTATTTTATTTTTTAAATTAAGAAAAGACAAAAATAATCTTACTAACCATTTACTTTTGGTAAATTAATTAACTAGATCCATATAAAAAAACGAAAGGACCTAATGAATCCCTCTAATTATTATGCACTATAGATGGTACGGTTCACCGTTATTAATCCTAAAAGCGCGATATATCTGTTCTAAAAGAATTAGCCTGATCATCTGATGTGTAAAAGTCATATGTGACATCGAAAGCCTATAATCAGCCTTATTTATAACTGATTTACTAAGCCCCAAAGCACCACCAATAATAAAAGATAAATGACTATATCCTCTAACCTGTAAGTTTCTAATTGATTTAGCAAAACCTTTAGAAGTCATAGGCTTGCCTTTTACATCCATCGCAAAGACATAACTTCTTTCTGGTATTTTATCAATTATCCGCTCACCCTCTTTATCTTTTAATTGTTCTATTTCTGCATTTGATGCTCCGCCAGGAATTTTCTCATCAGCCACTTCTACAATTTCCAAACGGCAGTAATGATTTAGCCTATCAATAAATATATTAATCCCGTCTAACAAGTAATCTTCCTTAACACTACCTGCTGAAATTACTGTAATCTGCATAAATTCCTCCTAGCCTATTTTATAAACCTTTGTTGGTTTAGCCTGGGTTGCCCAACCAAGCTTTAAATCTTCACCTATTTTAAAACCAGCTTCTTCTAAATCGTTCTTTACCGTAATATATGCTATCTGGGGATTATTATTTTCTTCACTTAAATGGGCTAACAAAACTTTAGGTTGATTATCTTTAATTAATTTTGGCAATAAAGCTGCCGCATCATCATTAGATAAATGCCCTTGTTCACTTCTAATTCTTTTTTTCAAATGCCAGGGATAACTTCCTGTCATTAACATTTCTAGATCATGATTAGATTCAAGTATTAAAAAATCAGATCCTTTCAGAAGTTTTTTAGCTTCTTCAGAAATAAATCCTGTATCAGTTGCGATACCTATTTTTTGGTTGCCACAACGACAAATATAACCAACCGGTGCATTTGCATCATGTGAAGTAGCATAAGGAATAAAACCCAATTCACCAATCATAAATGGTCCTGAAAAAATTTGTTGATTTTTTTCTTTAATCTTGCCTAATCTTTTTTCAGAACCTGTCCATGTTTTATCATTAGCATAAACTGGCAGATCATACCTTCTTGATAACACCCCAACCCCTTTAATATGATCAGAATGTTCATGTGTAACTAATAATGCTGAAAGATCAGCTGGATTTAAATCTACAGCAGCCATTCTCTTTTCTAATTCTTTACCACTTAATCCAGCATCAATTAATATTGAATGTTTGTTATTTTTTATATAAATTGCATTGCCACTACTACCACTAGCAAGTACAGAGATTTCTATTTGCAAAAATACCGCCTCATTTCATGCAGGATTTTGACGAAAATAAACGAATAGTTTATAGTACAGAGTTTTATATAAGGGGTGAATAATATGATTCGCGTACTTGTTGTAGATGATTCGGCTTTTATGCGCCAACTTTTCACAAAAACTATAGATCAAGATCCACAACTAGAAGTTATTAGTACTGCTCGAGATGGTGCAGATGCTTTAGATAAAATCAAAAAATATAATCCAGATGTCCTAAGCATGGATATTGAAATGCCAATCAAAAATGGACTAGAATCATTAAAAGAAATAGCACAAATGGATGATCCTGTTCCAGTCGTAATGGTCAGTTCTCAAGATACTCGCGACACTGTTATGACTGCTCTTGAATTAGGTGCCTTTGATTTTATACCTAAACCGTCTGGTTCAATCTCCCTTAATATTGATGATATCACAGAAGAACTAAAAGAGAAACTAAAAGCTGCAGCAAAAAGCAGAAAAATTAATTATACCCGACCTAGTCAAGAACCAACAATTAATCCAGTTAAGAATAATTTCAAAAAATCTTCCAATAATAAATTTCCTGTACTAGCTATTGGCAGTTCATCAGGTGGCCCTAAAGCTCTAAAAAAAGTCCTAAGTACACTACCTAAAAATTTTCCAGCAGCAACTATAATTGTCCAACACATGCCTGCCGGTTTTACCACTTCTTTAGCTAAAAGACTAGATGACAATTCTGCTATTTCAATTAAAGAGGCTGAAAAAGGAGATAAATTGAGGCCGGGTCATGCTCTTTTAGCGCCTGGAGATTATCATTTAGAAGTTGATCAACAGGGAACAATCAAACTAGACCAAAGGCCTAAAAACTGGGGGGTTAGACCCTGTGTAGATTATATGATGAACTCAGTTGCAACACTTTATGAAGATCGGGTAATTGGCCTAATACTTACCGGAATGGGACATGATGGTGCTCAAGGTATGCAAGCCATTAAGAAAAATGGAGGGTATGGTTTTGTAGAAGACGAAAGCACTGCACTTGTATATGGCATGCCTGGTTCAGTCATTAAAGCAGATGCATATGATAAAATAGTTCCTGTTCACAAAGCAGCCCAAGAAATTGTTTCCTATATTGAAAGGAGTTATTAATGTCTATAAATTTTGAAGAATTTAAAAATCAAGCAAAAAAAATACTTAATATTAATTTTGACGGGTATAAATTAAAAAGAGTTGAGAGACGAACTGAAAGTCTGATGCGGAGACACAATGTGGAGGACTTTGAAGAATGCATCCATCTGCTTAAAACAAATGAAGAATTTAAAGCAGCTTATCTAAATCACTTTACAATCAATACCTCTGAGTTTTTTCGTAATGCAAACAACTATGAATACTTACAAAAAAAGATTCTACCTAAGTTATTTAATAAAAATAAGAAACTTAAGATCTGGAGTGCCCCTTGTTCAAATGGATGCGAACCGTATACAATTGCTATCATAATGGAGGAAATGGGAATTCACTCGAACCAATATGAAATCTTAGCCTCAGATCTTGATAAAAATATTATCGCAGAAGCTAAAGAGGGAATCTATGGTATGTCTTCTTTGAAAAATGTCAGCTCAGATCTCTTAAAAAAATATTTTAAACCCGTATCTACTGAAGGACAAAAATATCAACTGAGCAAAAAGATTATTAATCAGGTTAAATTTGAATATAAAGATTTAATAAAAGATAAATATTCCACAGATTGGGATCTGATCTTAAGTCGTAATTTCTTTATCTATTTAACAAGAGAAATAAAATCAGAACTAACCCAAAAATTCTCTGATTCAATTAATTCTGGTGGCTATTTCTTTTTGGGCAGTACTGAGTTTATCTTTAATCCTGAACAGTATGGTTTAAAAAAAGAACATTTATCTTTTTATGAAAAACAGTAGTTATTCTATTTCTTCCTGCCAACTTAAATGGTAAATTAAACTAACAATACCTACTGCTAAATCTTCATTTTTTACAACAATATCTTCAGGTACATAAAGCCGTGTCGGAGCAAAGTTCCAGATTGCTTTGATACCGGCCTCTACCATTTCTGTTGCAACCTCTTGTGCCGCTTCAGCAGGTACAGTAATCACACCTAATTTAATCTCTTCCTCTTCTACTATTTTTTCTAATATTTTCGTGCTTTTTACTGGAATATTATTAATTGAATTTCCTATCTTACTTAAATCACTGTCAAATACATGGGAGATTTCCAGGCCCATCATTTCAAAACTACTATAATTAACAAGAGCCCGACCAAGATTACCTGCCCCTACTAACACTGCAGGCCATAATTTATCTACACCTAAAATTTTACCAACTGATTTTTTTAATTCTACTACATTATATCCAACTCCACGCCGTCCAAACTCACCATAATATGATAAATCCTTTCTAACTTGTGTAGAAGGTATGCCCAGCCTACCGCCAAGATCTTTTGACGAAACTACTTCTACTTCTTCAAAAGTAACGAGTTTATCAAGACATCTGTAATAAAGAGGCAACCGTTCAATTGTCGCCTTTGGAATGTTTTGCCTTTCTTTCATTTACTTAACCTCCAAAATTAGTATTCAAGTGAAATTTTTAACTTAATATTACTATATATTAATTACTATATACTTAGAGAAACTCCTGCAAAATTGGTAAATTCTATTTAACTCTACTTCCATTTGCAATTTCACTAGCAACTGTAGACAAAGTGAGATTACCCTCTTCGTCAGATGCTGCCAAAATCATTCCGTTCGATTCAACGCCAAAGATTGTTGCAGGCTCGAGATTAGCCACAATCAGAATTTTTTTGCCTATTATATCTTCTGACTGATAATGTTTTGCAATACCGGCAACCAATTGTCTCTCTTCAAGACCAATATCAACCTGTAATTTAAGTAATTTGTTACTACCTTCAATCTTTTCAGCCGCTAATATTTCAGCTACCCTTAAATCCATTTCCATAAAATCATCAAATTTTACTCTATCTTTAATTGGTGTTACCTTCACATTGACACCTTCCTCTTTTTTTGTATCTTTCCGTGCTGCAACCTTTTCAAAATATTCCTCAACATCTATCCGTGGGAATATGGGATCACCATTGATTACTTTTCTACCTGACTCAAGTTCTCCCCAACTTGTTGCTTGCCAATCAGCTCCCTTAACTTCCTGAATATGGGCTAACTGTCTGGCCATTTCTATTGGAGTCTCCACAAAGAATGGTTTTAATGTTACAGAAATAATACGTAAAGCTTCTAATAAATTATAGAGTACTGTTCCCAGTCTCTCCTTTTTATTCTCATCACGTGCTAAAATCCAGGGAGTAGTCTGGTCAATATATTTATTAGTCCTCCTGACAAAATTCCATAACTCTTCTAAGGCTACTGTATATCTTAAATTGTCCATTTCAGTTTCAATCCTACTGATTGTACTTGCTGCAAATTCTTTCAGTTCCAGATCAAGCTCTTCTTCTTGAACTGGTTCAGGAATAATACCTGCAAAATATTTATCTACCATACTAACTGTTCTATTCAGCAGATTACCAAGATCATTTGCTAAATCAGAATTAATACGCTGAATAAGGGCTTCGGTTGAATAAGCCCCATCTGCACCGAAAGCAATCTCTCTCAATAAATAATATCGGATTGCATCTACACCAAAATCTTCTATTAACACTATTGGATCAACAACATTACCTTTAGATTTAGACATTTTGCCTGTCTTACTTAATAACCAACCATGCCCAAAAACCTGTTCTGGCAATTCTAAATCAAGGGCCATCAAGATAGTTGGCCAAATAATCGTATGAAAGCGTAAAATATCCTTACCAACTAGATGCAAATCAGCTGGCCAATATTTATTAAAGTTTTCTGCATCTGTCTCATAGCCTATTGCTGTAATATAGTTACTTAAAGCGTCAATCCAAACATAAATAACATGATCTTCATCAATTGGTACCGGGACTCCCCAGTCAAAAGTAGTTCTAGATACACTAAGATCTTCAAGTCCCTGTTCAATGAAACTAATCATTTCATTTTTTCTGCTCTCAGGTTGAATGAAATTAGGATTCTCTTTGATATGTGCAAGTAAACGGTCTGCATATTTACTTGACTTAAAGAAATAACTTTTTTCCTCTACCCATTCAACTGGCCGATTACAATCAGGACAGACTTTCTCGCCTTTTTCTTCTTCTAGTTGTCTTTCCGTCCAGAAAGCCTCGCAAGGAGTACAGTACCATCCCTCATATTTATCTTTGTAAATGTCTCCCTGCTCATATAATTTTTTGAATATTTTCTGAACTACCTTCTCATGCCGTGGTTCAGTTGTGCGAATAAAATAATCATAATTAATACCAAGTTTTTCCCACAGGTTTTTAAAAGTCGCTACAATCTCATCAACGTACTTTTTTGGCTCTTGACCTGCTTCTTCTGCTTTTCGCTCAATTTTTTGACCATGTTCATCTGATCCTGTCAAAAACATGGCATCAAAACCCTGCATTTCTTTATACTTTGCTATGGTGTCAGCGGCCACAGTAGTATAAGCGTGTCCAATATGTAGTTTATCACTAGGGTAATAAATAGGTGTGGTTACATAATAAGTTTCTTTAGACAATTCCATCATCCTTTCTCATTTATTTATTAACATTAATAGCAATAGCTTCTTTATAGACTTTTTTCTTTGGTAGATCGCGAATTGAGGCCACCTCT
Organism: Halanaerobiales bacterium; assembly: GCA_016278485.1. GTDB lineage: Bacteria > Bacillota > Halanaerobiia > Halanaerobiales > Halanaerobiaceae > JADQBT01. Next base: position 85,900 of record JADQBT010000034.1, on the reverse strand, counting down.
TTAATAGCTTCTTTCTTAGTCAGGCCATTTTCCATTAATAATTCCACGTGTCCTAAAAGTGTTAAATCTTCCCAACCTTCTTCCTCAATAATAGGCTCTTTCCTACCAGATATAACAACAACTATTTCACCTTTAAGTATTCTGTCTTCTAAACGAGCTGCTATCTCTTGCACAGAACCATAAATTTTTTCTTCATGCAACTTAGTTAATTCTCTACCAACCATCAACTTCCTCTCAGCCAGTTCATTACTAAAATCACCTAGCTCTTTGACAGTATCTTTGATTCGGTAAGGAGATTCATAAAAAACTGTGGTCTGCTCTCTTATTGTTAATTGCTGCTTAAATTTTTCCCTCTCTTTTCCAGAACGAGGAATAAAACCTGCAAAGAAAAATTGTTTAATCTCCATGCCAGAAACTACTAAAGCAGCAGTAAAAGCCGTCGGACCCGGAACTGGTATAACTTCAATGCCCTTTTTAATTGCCAGTTCGACTAGTATTTCCCCTGGATCAGAGATACCCGGCATACCTGCATCACTAACAAGAGCAATATTTTTTCCCATTTCGAGCATTTCCACTAGCTCATCGGCCCGCATTTTTTCATTATGTTCATGATAACTAATCATTTTATTTTTTATATTTAAATAATTTAACAGATTTCCTGTCCGCCTGGTATCTTCAGCCGCAATTATATCAACCTCAGCCAAATGGGCTTGTACTCGTTGACTAATATCGTCAAGATTACCAAGAGGAGTTCCACATACATATAAATTACCTGGTTTTTGCATCAACTATCCTCTCCATATATCTCCCTTACGCGCGGGGTATATTTCTTGCTATTTTTTTCATAAACTACGAGAGTTGGCTTTACACGTAAACCATGATTACCACCTTTACGTGCTCTTAATAAAAATGTATCAGGCTCTTTATTTTCTCTAGCTTGAATCATTTGCATTTCCTTAGCGATTAACTGATATTTTGAAAGCTTATCCAATACTTCCCCTAGACGCCAAGTACGATGAACAAGATGTAAATATCCGCCAAATTTTAATAGCTTACTTGCTATCTTTAGTATATCATCAAGACTAGCTTTAATTTCATGTCTGGCAATTGCTTGATACTTATTTTTTGTTATTTTTCCGGCATCTGGCGGCATATAGGGAGGATTTGTAACTATCACATCAACTGATCCTGGTCTAATAAGACTAGCTAAATTACAAAGATCAACTTCCATTATCTCTATTTTATCTTCTAAATTATTAGATGCAATATTTTGCCTGGCAAGCTCAACTAACTCGGGCTGTATTTCAACACCAATAATCTGCTTTGGCTTTTTTTTAAAAGCTAAAAGCAGTGGAATTACACCACTGCCGCTACCAAGATCAACAACTAAATCACCTGGACCTGTTTGAGTAAAATTGGCCAATAATACCGAATCTGTGCCAAATTTAAAAAAACGATTATCCTGTATAATTGCAAGTTCATCTTTAATCAGGTAGTGTACTTCTTTCATATTATTTCTTCTCAACCTGATTTTCAAGCAAGTTTAAACAGAAAAGGCAGTCTCCTTTTCTTTTTTCTCCAAAACTTAAAGGGCAAACATGGTAACCTTCATCATAAAGATGTATCAGGTTGGAATAACCCTCCCTTTTGCGAGGTAGTTCTACTTCTTCTTGTTTGAAAATAATATTTTTTAATTCCTCATTTTCAAGTCTTAACTCTTCATTTTCTTTATAAAGATCATAAGTGATATCTTTTAATTTATGAAATCTTATTGAGAGTGCTTCAATCTGCTCCTGAAAATGGGCCAATGCTCTTAGTACTTCCTGGTCCATATCTACTCCTCCCAAATCACTCTAATTCATAACCTTCTATATTCGCAACATCAACTTCTATATAATCATCTTCTCCAATATCAACTTTTACTGTCTTTTTAACCAAATTACGTTCAACAATTTCGCCTTCACCAAGCTCTAGTTCAACTGTTTCTCCTACTTTTGGCATCATTTCCTTTAGCTTTTTGTAAACTTTTGATTCATATTTTAAACAACACATCAAGCGACCACATAAACCAGATATTTTAGCTGGATTAAGAGATAGATCTTGCTTTTTGGCCATCTTAATAGAAATCGGATCAAAGTCCCGTAAAAAACTAGCACAACAAGTTACTCTGCCACAAGGACCAAGTCCGCCCAGCATTTTAGCTTCATCTCTAACTCCAATTTGTCTTAGCTCAATTCTTGTTTTAAATACCCGGGCCAGATCTTTAACTAGCTCTCTAAAATCTACCCGCCCATCTGCAGTAAAATAAAAAATAATTTTATTATGATCAAATGTATATTCCACATCTATCAATTTCATGGGAAGATCATGTTTTTTAATTTTTTTAAAACATATTTCTAAAGCTTCCTCTTCAAGTCTTTTGTTTTCTTCATGTTTTTCTTTATCTTTAAGATCAGCTCTACGTATAACCTTTTTTAGAGGAGCAACAATTTCTTCTTCACTGACCTGCTTTTTACCGATAACAACTTTGCCATACTCAATACCACGAGCAGTTTCTACTATTACATTAGCACCTATCTCTAATTCTATTTGATCAGGATCAAAATAATATATTTTCCCTGTTTTTTTAAAACTTACACCAACTACCGTATTCATACTCTCCACCTCTATAATCTATAATGAATTAATTCAAAGAACGTAGTTTAAATAATAAAACCTGGATAGCAAGTTCTGAACGAACATTCCTTTCCAGATACTCTCTAAATTGGTTAAGCAAATCTAGACCTGCAAAAACTTCTTTGAGTTGGTAATTATTCGCTTGCTCACTTAATAAATTGGAGAAATCTTCATTCTTAACATTTTGCAAACAACTTCTTTTTATCATTATTATATCGTGATACCAATTTGATAGCAAATCAAAGAGGGGGAATCCGTTTTTATAAAAAGAATCTAAACTGGCAGCTGCATTAAAAATATCAACCGTAGTTGCCAACTTTATTTTAGCTAAAAAATTATATAGTTTTTCCCTTTGCGCAAGTAGCTCTTCATTTTCTGCTAATTGAAGAGCCTTACCTGGACTTCCTTCGGCTAGTTTTGCTAATAAATTAGCCCTGGTTTTTGAAATATCTCCTTTTAATAATATATCTATTATTTCATCATTTGTTAAATCACGCAATCTAATAAGCTGACAACGCGAGATCACAGTTGGCAGAATTCTACTCAATTCTTCAACTAAAAGAATAATTACTGCAAATGGGGGCGGTTCTTCCAATGTTTTCAGCAGGCTATTTGCGGCCTGCTCTGTTAATTTATCTGCTTCTTTTATTAAATAAATTTTATGTGAACCTTCATAAGGTTTATAGGCTATTTCTTTTTGTAATTGGCGAATTTGGTCAATTCCAATTGAACTCTTATCAGCTTCAGGTTGAATATATTTCACGTCAGGATGATTATGATGCTTAACTTTGCGACAATTAATGCACTTACCACAACTATCAATTTCATCTTCTAAACAGAGTATCGCCTTCGCGAATTCTCTTCCTAAGCTAAACTTACCAACACCAGCCTGCCCATTAAAGAGATAAGCATGTTTCACTCTGTCAGCTTTTAACTCATCTTGTAATATTTTAATTACTTGGCCTTGACCATGGACAGTAAAAAAACTCATTAATAAAATTCTCCTTTACAACTTAAGAAATTTTTCTACATCTAAAATAAAGACTGTTGCTCCACCGATCTGCACTTCCATAGGAAAAGAATAATACCCTTCTAGTGAATTAGCAACAGGTGTCATGGGGGCCACAGTTTTTTTGCGAGATTCACAGTTTTCTTTTATAATATCAAGTACATTTTCGACATGTTCTTCATCAGAACCAATCATAAATGTAGTATTTCCTTCGCGCAGAAAACCTCCGGTAGAAGCCATTCTGGTAGCTTGAAAACTTGCATTACTCAATGCCTCCATTAAATCACCTGCATCATGATCATGCACAACTGCAATAATCATCTTTACAGTTTCACCCATTTTAGCTTTCTTTTCCATTAAGATAACCTCCCTAAGATATTATTATAAATCTTTTGCTGTATCTTACTGGCTGATTGATTAGCATTAATTAATACAAATCTATCTTCTTTTGCCATTTCCAGATATGCATCCCGCACCTTCTGATGAAATGTAATCACTTCTCTTTCAAGTCGATCTCCACTAGCATCAGCTGTCATCGCTTTAGCCCTTCTCAAACCTTCTTCTAAATTAATATCCAAAATAAAAGTTATTTCAGGCCAATAAGGTTCAATTACCCAACTGTTTATCTTACGTATAAAATCATAATCAAGACCTCGACCATACGCTTGATAGGCCAGATTGGAATCAACAAAGCGATCTGCCAGTACGATCTTCCCTTTTGCAAGTGCTGGGGCAATATTTTCTTTTACATCCTGAGCCCTATCTGCCGCATAAAGTAATATTTCTGTACGATAATCCATCATATCATGTTCTGGATCAAGTAAAATATCTCTAATTTTTCTACCAATCATGGTTCCACCCGGTTCTCTTGTAATAACCGGATCATGTCCTTCTGCTTTCAGTTTTTCATATAATAAATTGATCTGGGTTGACTTACCGGAACCTTCAATTCCTTCAAAAGTAATAAATAATCCATCAGGCAAGGAATATACTCCTCTCCAAAACTTCTTCTGTTTTCTCCATTATATAATATAGACGACTTATTTTCAATAATATTAAAGCTGCCTCCAAACCAGTTAATTAACTGGCCAAAAGGCAGCTTAGCTAAAATATACTCCTATAAAGTAGTCTACTCAACACTTGCAAAATACTTTTCAATCTGCATAGCAGCCTTTGCTCCAGATGCCGCCGCAGTAATAACCTGTCTATATACATCATCCTGAACATCTCCAGCCGCATATACTCCTGCTAAACTGGTTTGCTGCTTAGCATCAGTAATGATATAACCTCCCTGATCAATATCAATAAAATCTTTAAATAAACCAGAACGCGGTTTATGACCAATTGCAATAAAGACACCACTAAGATCTATATGATATGCTTCATTGGTCTTATTATTCTCTACATTTATACCAGAAAGCTTATTTTCACCCGTTAGTTCTTTGATTTCCGTATTCCAGAGAATCTCTATTTTTTCATTTGCTTTAACACGATCACCTAATATTTTTGTTCCGCGAAATTCATCACGACGATGTAACAAATATACTTTAGACGCAAATTTAGTCAAAAATGTAGCTTCCCATAATGCCGTATCTCCACCACCAACAATTGCTATTTCCTTATTTCTAAAGAAAGCACCATCACATGTTGCACAATAGGAAATCCCACTTCCTCTCAATTCATTCTCCCGATCAAGACCTAACATACGTGGCTCCGCTCCTGTTGCAATTATTACGGCTTCGGCTTGATAATTAGTCATATCCGTATCTATCAAAAATTCTCTCTTTTTAAAATCAACTTTTTCAACTATTTCATATTCTAACCTTGCATCAAAGCTCAGCGCCTGTTCAGTAACTTTTTGCATCAAATCAAAACCACCGATACCGCCTGGAAATCCGGGATAGTTTTCTAATTCAGATGTTGTTGTGATCTGTCCACCTGGTTCTGGTCCATTAATTACAACTGGATCTAATCCAGCGCGGGCAGCATAAATTGCAGCACTTAGACCAGCTGGCCCACCACCAATTATTACTAATTTTTCCTTTTTCCTATTCTCTGTCAACTTTATTTCCCCCTGTTTTGAGCCAATGTCAATTTGACTTACAAATATTATAGTAATATGTCAACTGGTTTATTACTGTAAAATTGACAACAGTTCTTTTAATCAACACTATAATTAGGAGCTTCTTTCGTAATAGTAATATCATGGGGATGACTTTCTCTAAGTCCAGCAGCAGTTATTTTGATAAATTCACCATTTTGCTGTAACTTGGCAATTGTCTCTGTACCACAGTAACCCATCCCTGAACGCAGACCACCAATTAACTGATAAATGGTATCAGCAAGTACACCTTTATAAGGAACTCTTCCCTCTATTCCTTCAGGCACAAATTTTTCAGGCTGTTTATTTTCTTGAAAATAGCGATCTTTACTACCCTTTTTCATAGCTCCTACAGATCCCATACCTCGATAAACTTTATAACTTCTTCCTTTATATATTTCTAATTCTCCGGGGCTCTCTTCTGTCCCCGCAAGTAAGCTACCAATCATAACTGAAGCTGCACCTGCTGCAAGGGCTTTTACAATATCACCTGAATACTTAATCCCACCATCAGCTATAACTGATTTGTCATATTCTGCAGCTTTTTTTGCACAATCATAAATTGCAGTGATCTGAGGTACTCCCACTCCAGCCACAACTCTGGTTGTACAGATTGAACCAGGACCAATACCAACTTTAATTATATCTGCCCCAGCTTTAATCAACTCCTCTGTCGCGGTAGGTGTAGCTACATTACCTGCAACTAGTGTTAAACTTTGATATTTATTTTTTATCTTTTTAACCATCTCAATTACTCCCTGTGAATGACCATGGGCTGTATCAATCACAAGCACATCTACCCCTGCTTTTACTAAAGACGCAACTCTTTCCATTGTATCTGAGCCTGTCCCAACTGCAGCACCAACTAGTAACCTACCTTGTTTATCTTTAGAGGCAGCAGGATATTTGCGTGCTTTTTCAATATCTTTAATAGTAATTAAGCCTTTTAATAAACCATTATCATCAACAATTGGCAATTTTTCAATTTTATGTTTTTGTAACACTTCTTTCGCATCTTCTAGAGTAGTGCCGACTGGAGCTGTTACTAATTCTTCATCTGTCATCTCTTCAGAAATTGGCCGTTTAAAATTTTGCACAAAACGAAGATCCCGGTTAGTTAGGATACCAACTAATTTTTTATTTTTATCCACAATGGGAACTCCTGAAATATGATATTTAGCCATTAATGCTTCTGCCTCACTTATTAAGGCATCTGGAGATAAATAGAATGGATCTATAATAACTCCACTTTCCGACCTTTTAACCCGATCCACTTCTGTAGCCTGTTCATCAATCGACATATTTTTATGGATAATCCCCAGACCACCTTCTCTGGCTATTGCAATTGCCATCTTCCCTTCAGTAACAGTATCCATTCCAGCACTAATAATGGGTATATTTAATTTAATTTTATCGGTTAAATTAGTTGCTGTTTTTACTTCATGTGGCAGTACTTCTGATTTTGCTGGCATCAATAATACGTCATCAAACGTTAGCCCTTCTTTTACTACTTTATCCATTGTTTTCCTCCTAAGATTTATTTCCCGTTATCTTTAATATTTTAAGTATTTTAACAAAGAGCATACATGATGTCAAGAGATAGTTTGCTTATGTTATTATATTATCATATAATATTAACCAAATAAGTATTAAAATACAAGGAGGAAATAGTATGTCTAGTAAAGTATATTATGCAAATATGAAAGCATCCAGCCATAAAGAAAGTTTGATCAAAAAACTTAGTAAATTATTCTATAAAGCGGGCTTTCACGAATTAATTGAAGAAAATGACCTTGTTGCAATTAAACAACATTTTGGTGAACCTGGCAATACAGCTTTTATTCGTCCTGTTTTCACTAGACAACTTGTTGAAGATATTAAAAAAGCAAAGGGAAAACCTTTTCTTACAGACGCTAACACCCTATATGTTGGAGAAAGATCTAATTCAGTTGATCATTTAAATAGTGCTATTGCAAATGGATTTGGTTATTCTACTGTACAAGCTCCCCTCATCATTGCTGATGGGATCACTGGGAAAAATACGATGGAAGTAGAAGTTAATTTAAAGCACTTTGAGAAAATTAAAGTAGGGTCTGAGGTAATGCATGCTGATGTGTTAGTCAGCCTTGCACATTTTAAAGGTCATCAATTGACAGGTTTTGGTGGTACATTTAAAAATATCGGGATGGGACTTGGTAGTAGAGCCGGTAAACAGATGATGCATTCTGCAGTTTTACCTGAAATAGATGAAGAGTATTGTATTAAATGTAAACAATGTGTTAAATATTGTCCAGAAGATGCTATTATCATTAATCAAGAAACAAGTCAGATTGACCAAGAAAACTGTATTGGTTGTGGCGAATGTGTAGTTACCTGTCCTACTGAAGCAATCAACATTGAATGGGAAGCCACTAGTGAAGGTGTAGAAGAACGACAAGTAGAGTTTACATACGGTATTGTTAAAGATCTTAAAACAGCTTATATCAACTTTGTCACAAATGTTTCACCTGACTGTGACTGTGCTTCTTGGAATGATAGAGCAATTGTTGACGATCTGGGTATCTTAGTTTCTAAAGATCCAGTCGCTCTTGAACAGGCATCACTTGATTTAGTTAACAATGAACCTGAGGCAAAAGGTATTCTTGCTGATAAAAATATTGAACACGGTGAAAATAAATTTAAGCATGTTCACCCAGATACTGATGGAGGTATTAGACAAATAAAATATGCTGAAGAATTAGGTATGGGAAGCTGTGACTATGAACTAATTGAACTTTAAAAGACTATCAAATAAAAAAATAGCCCACCTTTTTTTGGTGGGCTTTCCTACTATTAAGAATTATTTTTTGCTCTTTTTAATAAGTACATATATTTTTTTCTTGCTGCCGCCATTGCATAAGTAGCATAATCTACTAAATCAGGTTCTGAAACTTGATCAAAATATTGACAGGCAGCAGTCCACTCCTGACGCGCTTTCTCAATTTCTCCTTTTAGACTATTATCTCTTGCCGGAGTAATCATCTTTTCAACTAAATATGGCTCGAATTCTTCCCTTTTTTCTCTGATCCAATCCACCAGAGGAACCTTTGCAATCACTCTGCTGATCCTCCTTATTTTAGAATGATTCTCACCCCTGCAACTATTAACAGAACGCCAATCATTTTAAACCAGGTAAATGGATCTTTTTCAAAACCCAATATGCCAAAATGATCTATTAACGCAGCTGTTAATACCTGAGCTGCAACAATTGCAGCTGTTCCACGGGCTGCCCCCAATGGTGGCAGACTAATAATCACACCTGTGGTAATAACAATTGCTAAAAAACCCCCTGAATAATAATACCAGGGTACTTGTCTAAAGTTGTTTGTAAACTCTTTATAACGCCAGCAGACAGGTATTATTAGCAACAGTGCAGCTGAAAAATGGACAATGAAATTTGTTAAAAGCACATCAAGCTTATTATTGAGAGCAGAATTAACTCCTCCCTGTAATGCCATGGTCGCCCCAGCTAGTGCAGCAGTGAGAAAATAAAGAAGGGCTTTTGAGATAGCTATTTTAATCACCCTTTATCTTACAATAACCAGAACGCCTCATTTTTATACATTATTATATTTCTCTTCTACCCTCGAGCGCTTTAGATAAAGTTACCTCATCAGCATATTCAAGATCTCCCCCAACTGGTAGTCCATGGGCAATGCGGGTCACTTTAACTCCCAGTGGTTTTAATAATTTCGCCATATACATGGCTGTTGCATCTCCTTCGGCATTAGGATCAGTAGCAACAATAACTTCTTCAATTTCATCTTTAAGCCGGGGTAATAAATTTCTTATCTTTATTTGGTCAGGACCAATACCATCCATTGGTGATATTGCGCCATGAAGAACATGATAAAGCCCACGGTATTCACCTGTTTTTTCCATCGCAACTACATCCTTAGGACTCTCTACTACACAAACCACATCCTGATCACGTTCAGGTGACCTGCAGAAAGAACAGGTTGTCTCAGCAGTAAGGTGGTTACAAATAGAGCAATAATGAATCTTCTCTTTTGCCTCAGTTAAAGCTTCTGCTAAATTTTTTACTTCTCCTGTAGATTGTCCCAAAATATAGAAAGCCAGGCGGCGGGCCGTTTTAGGCCCGATTCCCGGCAGTTTGCTGAGCTCACCAATCAATTTCCCCATGGGTCGGGGATATGCTTCCATTAAAACATACCTGGTATATTCATACCACCAGTTACTTTGCCCATTTCTTCATTTACCATATCCTGTACTTTACGCATCCCTTCATTGACTGCTGCCAGGATTAAATCTTCTAGCATTTCTACATCATCAGGATCTACGGCATCTGGATCAATTTGCAAATCTACTAGCTGTTGTTTACCATTAACGACAACTTTTATAGCGCCACCACCAGCAGTAGTTTCAATGGTCTTATCTTCCAACTCTTCTTGCATCTTATTCATTTTAGCTTGCATCTGCTGTGCCTGTTTCATTAACTTATTCATATTCATAAATTTTATCCCCCTTGCTTTTTGTTCAAAACACTTCTATCCACTTTGACTATTTCTCCAGAAAACATCCTGGCCAGTTTTTCCAGCTTATCTTCATGGTTGTCAGTTGAATTAGTTGGGCTGGATTCCGACCCATTCATTTTCTGGTTATTACCTTGTTTTTTTTTACTCTCTTCTTCTAATTCATCTCCTGCATTAGCTTGATCTTGCTTATCTTCTGAACCAATTATAAATTCTAACTCAACTACTTGACTCAATACATTACGACAAACTTTACTGATTAGTGTTTCATTGCGTTGAGCACCTTTATAATGGAATTTTTTATCACCAGGAAAAGCTATTACTAATTTCCCGGCTGCAACTTTGACTGGCTCACCTTCTCTTAATAATGCCTGAACTGAAACATCTTCCTGCCTAATATAATTTAAAATAGCAGGCCAGGCATTTTTTACATCATCTAATGTAAAAGCTGAATTTTGAGTTGAAACAACTTTAGCAGACTTATTTGGCTGCTCAGACTCATTAACATCATTAGCAGAAACCTCTTCCGCCGGTTCTTCTTTAACTATTTCCTCTTGCATATCATCATTCTCTTGCATTTTAGCAGGACTAGTTTTAATATTAGTCTGAGAGTTAGCAAGTTTTCTTAGCTGATATTCCAACTCAGATATTCTTTCTTCTAAAGTGTTCGTATAATTATCATATTCAACAACACTCATTTTGACAACAGCAATTTCCAACAATAGTCTTGGCTGACTACTATATTTCAATTTTTCGTCAATATCTGTCAAAATATCAATCATTGCTGTCAAACGACCTGTTGCTAATTGCTCAGCCTCTTCACTGAGTTGATTAAGATATTCAACAGAATACTCAAGTATACCTGAATCAATACCACATTCTTTGACAAGTAATAATTCACGACAATATTCTATTAAATCCTCAATAAACCTTGCCGAGCCTAAGCCTCTACTCAGCAAATCATTTACCAAATTTAAAGCAGAACTAGTATCTCCTGCTGTCAAATCATTTATAAAATTGGCTAAAGCCTTTCTTTCTACTTTACCCAACATTGTTTGAATAGCGTCAACTGAAAGTTCTCCATCAGAAAAAGAGATAGCCTGATCCAGTAAACTTATCGCATCACGCATACCACCTCTGGAACTATGGGCAATTAGACTCAAAGCCTCGTCACTTACCTGATAACCTTCTGCCTGACAGATATAATTTAATCTTTGCTTAATATCAGAAATACCTAGCAAAGAAAAATCTAACCGCTGACAACGAGAAAGAATCGTTGTAATTACTTTATGCGGCTCCGTAGTTGCTAAAATAAAGATAACACTCTCTGGTGGTTCTTCCAGAGTTTTCAAAAGAGCATTAAAAGCACCTTTAGTCAACATATGGACCTCATCAATAATATATACTTTATATTGCCCTTCACCTGGATAAAATTTGACTTTCTCTCTCAAATCTCTAATTTCATCAATACCGCGATTTGAAGCAGCATCTATTTCAATAACATCAATTGAATTGCCCTTGGCAATTTTTTGGCAGGCATTACACAGACCACATGGTTCAAGATCATCTCCCGGATTATCACAATTCAAAGCACGTGCAAATACTTTTGCAGTTGAAGTTTTTCCTGTCCCCCGCGGGCCAGCAAATAAATAAGCATGGGCAACACGGTCATGTTTTAAAGCATTTCTTAAAGTGCGGACAACATGCTTCTGACCAACTATATCAGAAAAGTCCTCGGGTCTATATTTCCTGTAGAGAGAAAGAAAGGCCATTAATTCCACCTCGATTTTCTAAATTTTTAGTTAATCATATAAACAAAAAACACCCAAGTTTCCCCGGGTGTTAATAAAATTTATAAGTGGCCGCACACCTTGCCTCGAGACACTCTCCCCAGGCGTTACCCTGGCAGTTGGCTCGAATCAGGCACCCTCGCGGCACATGAAAACAATTATTTACCGCTGCTACCTCCCGGTCCTGACGGAATTCATAAAGTTTCATTGCGCGAGACCCAATTGTCAACACTACTTACCAGGGCCAGACCCTAAAAAGAGGGACCCTCAGCTAAGACGTCAATCCTGCTATAGCGGGTTGCAGGTTACAGGGCACCGCTACCACCCCATCTAGTACGGCCAAATTTTAATAGCATAATTACATTAATTTAATGGCGGAGAGGGAGGGATTCGAACCCTCGGTAGGCGAAAACCTACACTCGCTTTCCAGGCGAGCCCCTTAAGCCAGACTCGGACACCTCTCCATGTTAGATATAAGAAGTAAGATGTAGGATCTAAGAAAGTAAGCGCTTTAATTCATTCTTTCAATCCTAATAAAAATGGCGGAAGGAGAGGGATTTGAACCCTCGAGACATATAAATGTCTACTCGATTTCGAGTCGAGCGGTTTCAGCCAGACTCACCCATCCTTCCGGGATCTTAACTGCCGGAAAAAATCTTGCAAGAGTCGGCTCGACTCTTTGGCCAGTACTCCTCCACTTACTTCTACATTGTGATTTAACCGTTTATCTGCCAATAGCTGGTGTAAAGATTCAACATAACCCGCTTTCGGGTCTGTCGCTCCATAAACCAGTCTTTTTATACGTGCCTGTTGTATCGCTCCTGCACACATTGGGCAAGGCTCTAGAGTCACGTAAAGCTGGCATTCTTCTAGACGCCAGCTGGCAAATTTACGGGCGGCATCACGCAGAGCAATGATTTCAGCATGGGCAGTTGGATCCTGGGTTCTTTCCCGGAGATTAAACCCCCGGCCTACAACTTCACCTTTGCAGACAACAACCGCACCAATAGGAACTTCATCAATCTCAAGCGCTTTCCTGGCTTCTGCCAGGGCCATTTCCATATATTTATTATCAATATTCATTGATTGTTAACTCCTGAAATAATTGGCGCGCCCGGAAGAATTCGAATCCTCAGCCTTCTGATCCGTAGTCAGACGCTCTATCCAGTTGAGCTACGGGCGCATGTTAAGATTAGTGTTATATAGGGGATTCCCCCTTTTATTAACCCTTTTTTTGGGGTTAATACCGTAAAACAACAGCCAGTAAACGACTGATTGTTTCAGACGACGAATATCATTATACCAGTATATAAGCCTCTCGTCAAGGGTTATCTTGATTTTCAGGAAGGAATAATTTGTCACAATATTAGACTCTAATCATAATAATAACTGAGTTAGTTTAACCACATGATTGATATCTCTAGAAACTCATTATTTTCAAGAGTTCCATATTAAATTATAACTGATAATATAAAAAATTACAAAACCAAAAAGCTTATCGTTATTTCCGTCTAGGTCATCTATATTGTATCGATAAGTGCATGTAATATTATACCTGGTGTTAACGACTTCGTTCTTAAATAGATTTTACCTAATATAAATCCTATAAACATTTGTAAGGAAGTAGATAAAATAACATTTATAGAAATTTCTTTGCTACCCAAGATATGGACTAAACCAAAGATTATAGACTGAATTACATTAGCTTTATCTTTTCTTACCCCATATGCAAGCAAACCAGTTAAGAAATAGCCTCTAAAAATCACTTCTTCTACTACACCTGGATAATATACTTGTTGTATAAAATTCCTTATATAAAAGAAGTTTCTATTATTCTCCATTAGAATTCTCATATCTTTAATAAGTATAAATGGAATAAATAGTAATAAAACTGTTAAAAAACTTTTAAGATTTATACTCCAATTAAAATCTTTTAACCTTATTTTAAATAAATAACCTAAGAATATTGTCATATTTATTGGCAATTGAATATATAACCTGGTTTGATTAAGTGTATATTGATTTTTATTATAATCTAAGCCATATCTATAGAATAAGAAAAGCCCGATATAGACCATAAAAATAAGTAAAAAAGCAAATAAAAAATTCTTTTTCTTACTTATTTCATTACTATTGTTTGTCATATAATCCTTAAAAAAGATTATAAGTAGTAATAAAAGCAAACATAATGCTGCTCTCATAAAACTAAATATGAAGATTAATACTAAACACAAAATAAAAAAAACCACTTCAAACTTAGTTATATTTTTATACTCTAACTTCATTATTATCCTCCAATTTTATTTATTGTGCTTATAAAAAATAATAGAGTGTGAACTGGGTATACATTATATGACACAAAAAAAAGAGCCAACAAGATATCATCTCAGAAAACAGAATAACAGTTGTTAAACTAGAGACTAAATTTTCCAGTCTATTAACCCTTAAACCCAAAGTATATTTCTGTTTGAGCGAAGCGAGTTTTATAACTTCATGAGGGAGCCGAACGGAATACTAAGCGAATAATTTGCGACTGAACAATTTATTAAGCATTCTCTTAATTTAATCAATATGCCAATGACACCATTGCTCTAAATAAAACTACCTTAAAGTTTAAAAAAGGACGGCAATTAATTGCCGTCCTTTAAATGATCTATTTAAATTGATATTTGCTTACTTTTTTTCTGACTCATAAGCATTTTCCAAACGTTTATAAGCTGCTAATCTTTCCATAGCATCTTCTTCACATTTTTCAAAGAGTTCATCTGCTACTTCAGGGAAGGTCTTCTGCAATGATGAGAAGCGTACTTCACTAAGTAAGTAATCACGGAATGAACTAGAAGGATCTCTAGAATCTAAACTAAATGGATTCTTTCCTGCTTCTTTAAGTTCTGGATTAAAGCGATATAGGTGCCAGTAGCCTGATTTAACAGCTTCTTTTTCCTGACTAACACTACAACCCATACCTTCTTTAAGTCCATGTGAAATACATGGAGCATACGCAATTACAAGTGATGGACCTGGATAAGCTTCTGCTTCTGCCAGAGCTTTTACAGCTTGATTCATATTAGATCCAAGCGCAATCTGGGCTACATAGACATAACCATAAGTCATTGCCATCTGGCCAAGATCTTTTTTCTTAATACGCTTACCAGCCGCCGCAAATTTAGCTGCTGCTGCAGTAGGAGTAGCTTTAGATGACTGTCCACCCGTATTTGAATAGACTTCTGTATCCAATACTAATACATTTATATCATCACCAGATGCGAGTACATGGTCTAGGCCACCATAACCAATATCATATGCCCAGCCGTCTCCACCAAATATCCATTGTGATTTTTTAACAATGAATTCTTTGCGATCAATTATCTCTGCAATAACCTCTTCATCACTATGCTTAGCCATTAAAGTAAGCATTTGATCTCTTAATTCTTTTGTCTTTTCGCCATTTTCTCTATTATCTAACCATTCCTGGATTAGTCCCTTTAACTCATCGCTAATATCAAGTTCAAGAGCAGCTTCCATAAGGTCAGCAATTTTTTCTCTAATCTGAGCAGTCGCAAGATACATACCATAGCCATACTCTGCATTATCTTCAAACAATGAGTTAGCCCAGGCAGGTCCTTCGCCCGCATCATTAGTTGTGTAAACAGATACTGGTGCCGATCCACCCCAGATTGAAGAACAACCAGTAGCATTGGCGATAATCATTCTATCTCCAAATAACTGAGTTACTAATTTAGCATAAGCTGTCTCTCCACAACCAGCACATGCCCCATGGAATTCAAGGAGTGGTTCCTGGAACTGACTACCTTTAATAGTAGCTGCTGGCATTAAGTCATCTTTGATAGAAATATTTTCAATGGCAAAATCCCAGTTTTCTTTTTCTTTTTCAACTTGTTCAGCAAAAGGACGCATTTCAAGCGCATCTACTGGACATACATCTGCACAAACGCCACATCCTGTACAATCAAGTGGACTCATCTGAATCCGATACTGCAGACCTTCAAGTTGTTTACCTTTTGCGTCAAGTGTTGCAAACTCTGCTGGAGCACTAGCAACTTCATCTTCATTGAGCAAAAATGGTCTAATAACAGCATGTGGACAGGATAATGAACACTGATTACACTGAATACAAGTTTCAATTTTCCAGTCAGGTACATTGATCGCAATACCACGTTTCTCGTATTGAGATAATCCTGGTGGGAAATGTCCATCTTCTCTACCTACAAATGCACTTACTGGTAAGTCATCACCTTTCTGGCGATTAACTACATCAATTACATTTCTAACATATTCAGGTCTATCAGAATCAGTTTCAGTCTCTTCTGCTTCGGCATCCGCCCAGAAAGCTGGTACATCAACCTTTATAATAGCATCCAGAGATTTATCTACAGCACTATTATTCATTTCAACAATTTTTTCACCTTTATGTCCATATGACTTTTCAATAGCATCTTTAAGATATGAAACTGCTTCATCAACAGGAATTATGTCAGCCAGTTTAAAGAATGCAGTCTGCATAACCATATTAATACGGCCACCCAGGCCTACTTCCTGTGCTATTTTCACACCATCAATCATATAGAAATTGATCTCATTTTCAGCAATATAACGTTTCATTTCTGCTGGCAATTTCTCATCAAGTTCCTCTACATCCCAACTACAATTAAGTAAGAATGTTCCACCTTTATGTAAGTCAGTAACCATATCAAACTGATCTACATAAGATTCCTTATGACAGGCAACATAGTCAGCCTCATCAATTAAATAGGTTGATTTAATCGGCTCATCTCCAAAACGCAAGTGAGAAACTGTTACACCACCAGATTTTTTGGAATCATAAGAGAAATATGCCTGTGCATATTTATCTGTATTATCACCGATAATTTTTATAGCATTTTTATTAGCACCAACAGTACCATCTGAGCCAAAGCCCCAGAACTTACATTTGACAGTTCCTTCTGGAGAGGTATCAATACTTCCTTTTGTATCTAGCGAAGTATGTGTGACATCATCATTAATACCGATAGTGAAATGATCTTTTGGCTTTTCTTCTTTAAGGTTGTCATAAACCGCTTTTATCTGTAAAGGTGTTGTATCCTTAGAGCTAAGTCCATAACGGCCACCAACAACAACTGGTCTATTATCTTTATCATAGAAGAGGGAACGAACATCTTCATAGAGTGGCTCTCCGATAGCACCAGGTTCTTTAGTTCTGTCAAGAACAGCTATCTTTTCTACTGTATCAGGAAAAGCTTTAAAGAAATATTTTTCTGAGAAAGGACGATAAAGTCTAACTTTAATAAGTCCTACTTTTTCTCCCTGATTAACAAGATATTTAACAGTTTCTTCAATCGTATCAGTAACTGAACCCATTGCCACTATAATATTTGTAGCATCCTCTGCTCCAACATAATTAAATGGATGGTATTCCCTACCAGTCAACTGACTAATCTTATCCATATAATCAGCAACTACATCAGGTACTACTTCATAAAATCCATTACTTGCTTCACGTGCCTGAAAGAAAATATCAGGATTCTGAGCTGTTCCTTTTGTAACAGGGTGCTCAGGATTTAAAGCTCTGTGTCTAAATTCACTTACTTTTTCAAAGTCAACTAATTCGGCAAGGTCGTCATAATCCATTACTTCAATCTTTTGATATTCATGTGATGTCCGGAAACCATCAAAGAAGTGAACAAATGGAAGACTTGTCTTGATAGCAGCCAGATGGGCTACACCAGCCAGATCCATAACTTCCTGTACACTACCAGAAGCAATCATTGCTGTACCCGATTGACGGGCTGCCATAACATCAGAGTGATCACCAAAAATTGAAAGAGCATGTGTTGCTATACTTCTCGCACTAACATGAAAAACTCCAGGTAATAATTCACCGGCAATTTTATACATATTAGGCAACATTAAAAGTAAACCCTGAGAAGCAGTAAAAGTTGTGGTCAAAGCACCTGCTGATAGTGAACCGTGTACAGCACCCGATGCTCCTCCTTCAGACTGCATTTCTGTTAACTTAACTTTCTGATCGAAAATGTTCTTGCGACCATGTGCACTCCATGAATCAACCAACTCCGCCATTGGAGAAGATGGAGTAATCGGATAGATAGCAGCTACATCTGTAAATGCATATGCCACATGGGCTGCAGCTGTATTTCCATCCATGGTCTTCATAACTTTTGCCATTATAAATTTCCCTCCCGTTTAAAGGTAAATTTTTTAGAATTGTTATTTCTCTTACAGTATATTACAGGCAAGTATGCGTGTCAAATATATTGCAACCACCAATCTTTTGTCAGAATTGTTCCTCTTTGTTGATGTTTCTGAATTCAGCGATAATAACACCAGCTAATATTAAAGCCGCTCCAATCACAAATTTTATAGTTAAGTTCTCTCCCCAGAACATCCAGGAAAAAAGCGCACCAAAAACCCCTTCCAGACTTAAAATAATAGCAGCATGCGTCGGAAAGGTAAAACTTTGTGCAACGTTTTGGATCAGAAAAGCTAAAACACTACAAAAAATAACGACATAACTCATCCCTAATAGAAAAGAAATAGGCTCTAGGTGAGGAGTCTGCTCAAAAACTAGCGCAATTAGTAAAGATAGTACTCCAGTCAAGGCTAATTGGATAACAGTTAGATTAATTGGGTCAGCCTTTTTAACAAGTATTGCAATAGCAACAATATGTGCAGCAAAAAAGACCGCACAAAATAGTGTTAATAAATCCCCTGTATTAAAATTTAAAACTCCCTCTTTAAAAGAGATTAGACTTAAGCCCATTGTTGCTAAAAAAGCACCGGCAATTGCTTTTTTTCCTACTTTTTCTTTGGCAAATATCATATATAAAAAGGGAACCATTACAACATTTAAACCTGTGATAAACCCCTGTCTGGCCGGCGTTGTATAAACTAGCCCAACTGTCTGGGTCGCAAAACCTAGAAATAAAAACAAGCCAATCATAAGTCCTTTCTTTATCTCGTTAACAGTCATCTGCCTTACTTTTTTATAAAAAATAGCTGCTAATATAATAGCTGCCGCCGAGAACCTAATACCAAGATAATAAAAAGGAGAGATTTGCGTCAACATATTTTTTGCTACAACAAAACTCCCACCCCAAAATATCGCTACCATTAACAGACTAAAATCTGCTATAATTACTTTATTTAACTTCTTCTTTTTCAATTTACTCACCTTTAACATTACAGTATGTTTTCAAAATAATATACAAAAACCCTGACCATTTAAATGACCAGGGTAATCTACTTATTTGTTTTTAAGTACTAAGTTTCTATCTCTATAATTTAACAACATTTTCGGCTTGTGGACCTCGGTCGCCATCTACAATTTCAAATTCTACTTCTTGCTCATCTTCTAGAGCTTTGAAGCCATCTTCTTCAATTGCAGAAAAATGAACAAAAACGTCGTCTCCATCTTCTCTTTCAATAAAACCATAACCTTTTTTTGCGTCAAACCATTTCACTTTACCTGAATAAATCATTTTAATAAATTCCCCCTTGGAAAATTGATACATGGGGAGTTACTTCAACGAACTCCAACCACTTAAACGGATTATAACATATGAAATATGCTTATGCAAACATTAATCATCCTGATGATTATCGAAAGTTACCCGATCTTTAAACTCTTCTTTTTTTCCTTTATTCCAGTCAGAAACGGGTGATAAATAACCCACCACACGGGAATAAACTTCACATTTTTGTTTTTTAGCCATTAATTTAACCCCCTTATTAATAAATTACTTTAATCGCGAATCTCTACCACGTCTACAAATTTTCCGGCTATATTTTTAAATTTCTCTAATTCAGTTGGAGAAAAAGGCACAACATCTGTTAAAGACTTATCTAAGTTGTTCACCGGCCTAAAATTTTGCAAATAGAATTTATCTGCTCCCTCAATCTGTCTAGCTATTTGCTGGATATCTTCTTTCTGATGAATTCCCGGAACTAATGTAGTTCGAAATTCATATTCTATTTCCTTTTCAATGAGCAGTTTAACTGATTCTTTAATTTCACTAATAACACCATCTGGAGCCAATTGATCATATTTATCCCAAGGTAACTTAATATCCATTGCTACATAATCAAGCAATTTATTAGAAATTAGTTTTTCGATAATTTTAAAATTGGAGCCATTTGTATCTAGTTTAATCTTTAACCCTTTTGCTCTAATTTTTTTTATAAATGCTAGTAGGTCAGCCTGTACAGTCGGCTCACCACCTGTAATTACTACACCATCTAATAAAGCTTTTCTCTGATCAAGAAAGTTAAAGAATAGTTCTTCTGGAAAATCTTCATCTCCAGTCAAGGGTTTCACAGGTATCAGTTGACTGTTATGACAATACGAACAATGAAAATTACACCCTCGCGTAAAGACTACTGCTGCAATTTTTTCAGGATAATCAATTAAAGATGTATTTCTTAATCCGGCAAGTCTCATGTCCGTTTCCCTGTGCTCTCAGCTTCCACTTCTGCCTCACATTTGGGACAGTAATAATACTCTCCCGCTAAATAACCATGTTCAGGGCAAATGCTAAAAGTTGGCGTAATTGTATAATAAGGTAAGCTATAATTTTCAGCAATACGCTTAACCAACATTTTTGTGCTCTGAATAGAAGGCATCCTTTCTCCCAAAAATCCATGTAAAACAGTGCCACCTGTATATTCCGATTGTAAGTCATCCTGTAGGTCAAGGGCAGTAAAGATATCTTCAGTATAACCTACTGGTAATTGAGTAGAATTTGTATAATATGGCTCTGCACCTTCATTAAGAACCCTTTCCTGATTAGCATATACTACTCCATTCTCAAATTTTTCCCGATCAAGTCTAGCAAATCGATAGGCAGTACCTTCTGCAGGAGTTGCTTCAAGGTTATATAAGTTATCTGTTTCTTCTTGATATGTCTGTAATCTTTCTTTCATCTTTTTCATTATATAATGGGCAAATTTACGTCCTTCCTCGGAAGCTATATCTTTTCCCATGAAATTTAGCATTGCTTCATTCATACCGTTAAGTCCAATTGTATTAAAATGATTTTTCCAGTATTCATTAAAACGTTCTTTTACATCTCTTAAGTAAAATTTAGAATAAGGATAAAGGCCATTTTCTGTTAAACTTTCAAGTATTTTGCGTTTTATTTCAAGACTTTCCCTGGCTATATCCATCAACTTATACGTTCTTGCCAAAAAATCTTCTTTATCTTTAGCCAGATAACCGATACGAGGCATATTAAGTGTGACCACTCCAATTGATCCTGTCATTGGATTTGCACCAAAGAGACCGCCCCCTCTTTTCCTCAGCTCAGTGTTATCCAGACGTAAGCGGCAACACATTGAACGTGCATCTTCCGGATTCATATCTGAGTTAATAAAATTACTAAAGTATGGTATCCCATATTTTGCAGTCATCTCCCAGACCGGATCAAGTACTGGATTATTCCAATCAAAATCCTTTGTGATATTATAAGTTGGAATAGGGAAAGAAAACATACGACCTTTTGCATCTCCCTCTAACATTACTTCAGCAAAAGCACGATTAAGGATATCCATTTCTTTTTGAAATTCACCAAAAGTTTTAGCTTGTGGTTCACCACCAATGATTACAGCCTGATCTTCTAAATATGATGGTACATCAAGATCCATTGTAATATTTGTAAAAGGAGTCTGAAAACCAACCCGGGTCGGCACATTCATATTAAATAAAAACTCCTGCATAATCTGTTTTACTCTCTCAAAGTCTAAATCATCATAGGCTATAAAAGGAGCCAGATATGTATCAAAATTTGAAAAGGCAATTGCTCCTGCCGCTTCTCCTTGTAAAGTATAATAAAAATTTACAATCTGGCCTAAAGCAGTTTTGAAGTGTTTGGGCGGTTTACTTTCAATCTTAGTTGCTACCCCTCTAAAACCTTTTAATAATAAATCCTGCAGATCCCAACCACAACAATAAACACTGAGATTACCCAAATCATGAATATGTAAGTCACCTTCACTATGCAATTTACCTATTTCCTCTGGATAAATCTCTTGTAGCCAATATTGGCCGGTAATTTCTGAAGCAATAAAATTATTAAGTCCTTGTAGGGAATAACCCATATTACTATTTTCATTAACTTTCCAGTCACTACGATCAAGATAATCATTCATTGCCCCAACCGCATCCTGAAATAATTTTCTTGTATCTCGTAATTTTTTGTGTTGTTCTCTATAAAGTATATAAGCCTTAGCAACTTCAGAATAACCTTTTTCAATTAAAACTTTTTCTACCAGATCCTGAATTTGCTCTACTTCAGGTATTCCTTCATCCTGATAAAATATTTTTAAATAAGATAATACATCCTGAGTAATTTCCTGGCCTATATGTACATCACTAATACCAACTGCACGAGCAGCTTTTAAAACTGCTTGTTCTATTTTTTTCCTATCAAAGTTAACTTTTTTTCCATCCCTTTTTCTCACATATGCAAGCGCCATCCATGCGACCTCCTTAATATTACTATCAATATTTCAATATCTATTAACAAAATCCTGCCTAAAATATAAAGTTTATTAATTCACTAAACATTAACTGTTTTTGCAGGCCGGACAAACACCGTAAAATTCTATATTATGATCATATAATTCATACCCTGTATCATTATGCAACTCTTCTTCATAGTTTTGTAAGGGACACTGAATTGACTTTACATCACCACATTCTAGACAGATCAAATGCTGATGATGATCTTCTAATAATTCAAAGACTGTCCCCTTCCCTTTGAAATTTAGTTTTCGTACCAATCTCTCATCTACTAATAAATTTAAATTGCGGTAAACAGTAGATAATTTCAGCTCAGGTCTATTTTTTATTTTAGCAAATATATCACCTGCAGCTAAAGGAATAGCCTCTTTTAAGAGCACTTCTATAATAGCAATCCTTTGACTAGTAACCCTAATATTTTTATCCCTTAATTTATTTTCCCAGACTAATAATTTCTGCAATTATTTCACCTACTTTAATCTAGTTTAACCAATTTTTTAATAAAATAAGAAAGAAAATAACTTAATCCTGCCAGTAAGATAATAGCTGCTCCTGATGAGATATTAAGATTATAAGAAAACCATAAACCAGTCATCGAAAAAAAGATTCCTAATAAGCTGGCATAAAACATCAATTTTTTTAAATCATTAGTAAAAAGACGAGCAGTAGCAGGAGGAGCTGTCAACATAGCTATTACTAAAATAATCCCGACTAGTCTAATTAAAATTACAATAGTTAAACCAATCAAGATAAATA
The DNA here is from genome assembly GCA_016278485.1 of Halanaerobiales bacterium. Classification (GTDB taxonomy): domain Bacteria; phylum Bacillota; class Halanaerobiia; order Halanaerobiales; family Halanaerobiaceae; genus JADQBT01. The sequence goes on along the minus strand of JADQBT010000034.1, from coordinate 62,481 downwards.
AAAAATACTCTAAGAACTTAGTATTAACCCCTAGCACCTCTAAAAACTCTTCATCAAAAAGATAGGCCTTCCAGTAATTAAAAAGTCCGACTATAACAATACAAATTAGAATGGTTGCCGCTAACATTACCTGCAAATCTAAAGTTGTGATTGTTAAGATATCTCCGAAGAGATAAGATGAAATATCAGGTGGGTAGCCAGGAGTTAAGGAAATAAATAAAATTCCTAAAGCCATACCTATTGCCCAGAATATCCCAATTAGAGTATCTGAACCGGTCCTACTGTTACGTTTAATACTAGCTATCCCCATTGAAGCCAGAACTGAAAAAAACAGTGCCCCAAAGATTGGTTCAATGTCTAAATAATAGCCAAGGCCAATTCCACCAAAAGAAGTATGTGCAATCCCACCACTCATCATCACTAATTTTTTTTCCACAATAATCGTACCAATTAAGCCACAAACAATACTTGTCAATAATGCACCTAATACAGCATTCTGTAAAAATGTATACGTAAAAATTGCTTTAATCATCTAACCAGTCCTCATGTGCCGCAAAAACTCTATGGGGTTGTCCATGTGCTATTAGATCAACTGGACAACCATAAACCCGGTCTGTTGTCTCTTTATTAAGTTCTTTACTTCCATGATGGTGTAGCTTCCTATTTAAACAGGCCAGATTATTGAAATATGATGAAACGGCTGCTAGGTCATGTGTAACTACAATGATGGTCTTCTCCCTATTTAGTTCGTTTAAAAGACTATAAATTAGTGAAGTATTAGCAGCATCTACACTGGCCGTAGGTTCATCTAGTAATAAAATCTCAGGATCAACAGCAAGTCCCCTGGCCAGCAGGACCCGTTGTAGCTGCCCTCCCGATAATTGACCAATCTGCCTGTCTTTTAATTCTAAAATATCAAGTTTGTCCAAAATTGATTCAGCTGCTAAGATATCATCTCTACTGTAATTATGAAACCAGTTTAAACCACTCGGCAACCTGGCCATCAATACTACATCCAGAACACTAATTGGAAAATTATTGTCAAATAAAGAAGCTTGTGGTACATAACCAATCATCTTCTTGCGATCATAATTTTTATCACCCAAAATCTTTATATTGCCATTAACAGGTTTTATTATCCCTAAAATTGTCTTTAACAGAGTAGTCTTTCCTCCACCATTTGGTCCAATGATACCCAAAAAATCCTTCTCTGGAATCTGCATCGAAATATTACTTAAAACAAGTTGTTCTCCCAGCTTGACACTAACATCTTCTAATTCAATTGCATATCTCATTTAATCATTCCTGCCAAGCAAAGTTTTGTGAAATAAATATGCCATTTCTTCTAAATTAGCTAAATAATTTGCAGCCAGAGGATTAATTTGGATTGTCTTTCCTCCTAATTCATTGGCTACAGCAAGAGTTTTCCTGCTATCTATTTCTTGCTGATAAAAAACATTCTTAATTCCTTTTTCTCTAGCTTGATCAATCACTTCTTGCATCCTTCTGGGAGTTGCTTCTTTTCCACCTTCTTCAATTGTCAGCAAGTTCAATCCATATTCATCTGTGAAATAACCTATGGCAGGATGAAAAACAAGAATTGTCTTTTCTTTATGTTCTAACAACTGCTCTTTAATATGCTGATCAGTCTCTTGTAAATCTTTTAAATAACCTGCTAAGTTTTCTTCATATAATGCTTGATTAGCTGGATCCAGCCTTGCTAACTCAGTTGCGATTACTTTCAACATAAAACTTGTTCTTAGAGGAGAAAGCCAAATATGCGGGTCCCTTTTCCCTGGAGCAAACTCACGCACAGGAAATTTTTCTGCAACCATTTTATCTAATCTAATTATTTTTAAATCCGGATTCATATCTTTAGCTTTAGTTAAAATATTATCTCTTTCGGCTGGCACTCCCATCATAAAGTAGAGATCAGCCTCACTAAACTTTAACATTTCTTTTGGTGAAGGAGCATAATTACCAGGGCTATAACCTGAAGGTATCATCGTTACTATATCTACCCTATCACCAGCTATCTTTTCAACAAAATTTTGTTGTGGAACAATACCGACTGCTACAACGGGCTTAGCAGCAACAGCCATATTAGTAAATATTAAAACAAAAAATAATAAAAACATAATCAGAGACACTACTTGGAACTGCTTATTTATAAATTGCATTTTCAACTATCCTTTCTGCAAATGATTTGCATTTAATCTGTTTCCATTATAGGATAGGCAATTAGCAGTGTCAATATACCAAATATATCATTTTTTTAATATACAACTAAAAGTAGGAGCGTAATAGCTCAGCCAACAGGCCAAAACCTCCACCAAACCAACCATATTGCTTTAATCTCTTAAAATATTTTCCTGCAAAAGAATTAAATAAAATCTCAATCTCCTCTGCCTGCATTGCCTCTACTTCAGCAACAGCAATCTCTTTGATTTTAACACTGTTAAAAATACTTACAATATTATTTTCTAAGCTATCAAAACCACTTCTCAGTAACAATTCACTAACGTATAAGTGAAGTTCAGGTGGTAATTCTCTAAACATATTAGTAAACAAACGCTCATATTCCTGGTCAAGATTTGCTACCCATTTTTGCTTTAATTTATCTTTACGAGTGGAGTTAAAAATATTTTCTAATGATCCCATTAATATTTGCTCTGAAAATATGTTAACATTAAACTGCTCTCTCTTTCCCCTTATTAATCGCACAAAATTATCTTTAAACTGGCTAAGCACCTCTTCAGATAAGCCTTTTTTAATGATCTTTTTAACAAGATCAGCAACTTGACGGTCACTTATATTAACCCCAGGTTTAAAATTGTTACTAGCAATTTTCTCCTTGCTATAAACGACAAACTGCTCACTGATCAGATTTGCATTATTATTTATTTGTCTCGCAATATTTTCGACTAAAGGAGCTAAAGTTTGCCTAGAAAAATTATTCATTCCACTCTCATCTTGAAAGAATAGATCAAATAAATTCACGAACTTTAATGTTTGATAATAATTCAGGATTGGTTCTTCAATTATATCTAATAAATTTTCTCCAGGCTGCCAGCTCTGATTAATAAAACCAAGTTCTTCTTTTCTTAATAGTCCTTCTTTAATTTGTTTTATAATGATATCTTGCAATTTACTCTGATGTCTGTTTAATAAAATAGGCAACTTTTCCTTAAAAAAGCGATCAATTATTCTATCAACCATTTGATCTACACCAGCCAACGCTATTGCTCCATCAAATAAAATCCCACTTAAAATACCCGTTTTCTGATTTTCTTTTTCTTTTTCAATTAAAGCAAAAATTTGACGCCTTGCATTTTTTTTAATAATCTCTTTATTTTCAATTAACACTTTCCAACCAGCCTCAAAACTATATTCGGCTAGACTATCACTATTATCTTTTATTAGATTAGCAGGATTTATCTTAAAATTACCAATAAATTCTTTTCTAATTAAATTAATTAGATCTTCTTCATTTAAAAAACTATTTAATTTTTTTTCAGAATATACTTGTACAAAACCATTAAAATATTTTTGGGTAATTTCCAGATTATTCACTTCTAAATCTTTGCTAATTAATTTAATTATTTTATTTAAAAACTTTTTTATATTATTAGTATTTTTTTGTATTAACCCATTTAAATCAATCTCTATTTCATCAGGTAGAAAAGACAAAAAGACTTCTTGTTTACCTTTTATAGTAAGATCATCTATCAACTCTGGTAATTTATCTTGCATAATATGACTACTCTGTTTGTTTAATATTGCAACTAATTGTTCAGCGTTTTTTTCAGGAAATTCTAGCAATATATCAGCTGTTCTATCAGCAGCAAAATTAGTATTGTTTTGTAATATTCTATCCAGCAATTTGAAATTATTCTTATTGATATCTGCTAAAATATTTTTTTCTAACTTTGCTCGATTATTTTTAAAGTTTTCTGCTATTGAACCTGCCGTCAATAATTTCTTGTCAATAAATTTGGCCAGAGATTTTGCAAAATTGGCTTTATTTTTAGCAACCAATCCTGGTGTCAAAGGTATATCAACCCCCAACAAATTCTTTTTTTCATAAGGTTGAAAGACCATCCAAATTGCTATCACATTTGTTAACCAACCAACCATACCATAAAGCAAAAATGATCCTAGATAGTTAAGGTCTACTCCTCCAAATATAGCAAATAATAATCCTGCTAGCATACCCAACAAAGCACCAAAATAGGTGATTGGTTGTAATTCTTTCCCCATAAACTCTTCCACAGTTGCTTGGACCTCTTGTTCACTTAATTTATTTAAATTAGCAGCTACTGTATTAGCAATTTTCCCTTCCAACATTTCAGGTAAATTTTCATAAAAGAGATCTAATAAAAAATCAGTTAGTTTAGCAGGGAAATCTTTATCTGCAGTAAACTCAATTAGATATTGATAAAGTGGTTGATTACTACTTGAAAAATTATAATTCTTAATCTTATTAATAATTATTGAATTAAGTTCCTGATTGATATCTAAATGCTCAATCTGCTCAAATAGATCTATCAACTTAACTCCAGAAAGCTTCCTATAAATTTGCCCGTTAAGATGATTTACAATTTCTGATTTTTTTTCAGTAAGAGTTCGTACTATTAAATCCCTTAACACAGGAGCAAGTTCCGCAAATTGTTCTTCAGTTAGATAACTCTTTATCTTTTTATCTTTTAATATTCTGATTAACTTTGAAATCGATTCTTTATCTTGGACTAAAATTTTCAATATGTAAATTACTAAAGCATCAATTTTTTCAGAAAAATTATCAAATTCATTATTAGCAAAATGATCTATTAAAATATCAGTCTTACAATTTAACTTCTCAGGAAACTCCTTTACCACCTCGCCAATTGGAGTTTCTAATATTTGCTTTAAAAGAACATTTACCCTTTTATTAGCAAAACTATTTGGAGGATACTTTTGGTAAAGTTGATCCAACAAGACCTCTGTAACTGTCCATCCCGCCTCTTTTTTTGACTGATAAATTTCTTCTATTTTCCCTTTTACCATTCTCTGCAGGCCAGACCCAGACTGTAATTCTTCTAATATAATCTCATCTAATTCAACCTCTATTTCAGACTGTATATCATTTAAGTAAATATATGATTCATCAACTAATTGTGGTAACCATTCGACTAAATCATCACTTAGTAATTTTTGTTCTTGCCCATTCAAAAGATATGATAATTTATATGGTGAATCATCTAAAGAAGTTTTAATTTCAACCCATATTTCATTTAATAGATTTTGGTAGTTAAATTTATCTGAAAGTAAAAGCTCTTTAATTTTGTCTATAAATTCTTCTAAGGATAAATAATTTGAAATCTTAAATTCAGCTAGATCATTAATTGTTAAATTGAAGAAATCAAAAAGTTCATTCTCAACTTGTTCAATGATTTGATCATCTAGCAACTCTGCCAATTTATAATCTGCAATTTCTTGATAGATATTGTACATATTATCTTCAATAAAGTCATCACTTATCAACATCAGCAATTGATTATATAATTGAGTTAAAATATGTTGGCATTGTTTCTCCAATATTAATTCATCTACTGCCACTTCTTCCCAGACTGGCGTAAATAGAGCCGAAAAAGTCTCTTCTCCATTTTCCAACAAATAATCAACAAGCAATGCTTTGCTTTTTTCTATACCAGGTATCTGACCCAATCTCTTTTCACCTAAATTATCTAATAGATATTTATTTAAAAAATCATCTACCAGATTCACTATTTGTTTTTTGAATTTAGGATCAGCAAACTCATCTTCTAATGTTTCATGATTAATTAAATCTGACTCTACAAGCTCTGCAATACTACTAATGAACTCATCTTTAGTCTTTAAAACTACTCCACCAAACGGTCCGTATTTTTTGAAAATCATTTTGACTGCTAAATTATTAGTAATATAACCAGTCACTCCACCAGCCAAAATTTTTGATAATATACTAACTATTTGACTCATTATAACCAATTCTTCCACTTGAAATATATTAACTGAACAACAGCTATTACTACCATTACTATCCAGACAGTTGGATAACCCCATTTTGAGCTTAGTTCAGGCATATTGCTAAAGTTCATACCATAAACTCCTACAATAAAAGTTAAAGGAATAAATATAGTTGAAATGATAGTTAATACCTTCATTACTTCATTCATTCTATTACTTTTAGTTACTAAATAAATATCTAGCATTGAACCCAACATGTCCCTAGCCACCTCTATTTCATCAATAATTTGACCCACATGATCATAAATATCCCGCAAATAGATATCAGTAGAGTTCCTAATTAATGAAGATTCTATTCTCAGAAGGCTATTAAATAAAGGACTAAGTGGCCAAATTGTTTTTTTTAAAAATATTATTTCCTGTTTCATAGTTTGAATAACTTCTAAAGCTTTCGGACCAGGATCATCGAGAACTTTTTCATCAATTTTTTCAATTTGTTCTTCAATTTTCTCTAATACACTAAAATAATTATCAACAATTGAGTCAAGAAGAGCATAAACAAGATAATCTGCTTTTCTATTTCTGATCTGTCCGTTTCCGATAGCAATCCTTTCCCTGATCTGATCAAAATTGTCACCAGAATGTTCTTGAAATGAAATCACCCAATTTTTAGCAAGAATTATACTCACCTGCTCAGAATCTATAAAATCTCCACCATAATTGAGCATATCTAAGACTATAAACATATAATTGTCAAAATCCTCTTTTTTAGGTCGTTGTCTAGTATTTATGATATCTTCAAGTGTTAGAGAATGTAAGCCAAATATCTCTCCTGTTTTTTTAATTAGATCAATATCGTTTAGTCCAATGATATTAATCCAGGTAACTGTTTGATCATCATCCGAAAAATTGTATTGAGAAAGCTTGTCAACTTTAGTTTTATTATACTCTTGTCCATTATATTCGATTATTTCAATCTCTGAATCTGCCAGTTTATTATTCATTTCAACTAAAAGACCAGGAGCTCGTCCAATCTCACTTGATTTTACACGAGAAAATCTTCTCATTTGCGCACCTCTTTTCGATTAATTACTACAATTATAATTCCAGAAAACTGTGGATATCCCTCTCTGTCATAAAAAACAGTTATCTGACATAAATAGCTTCAACACCTAACCAAATTGTCATAATCTTAATATTTTTGTCTAATTATTAATAATAATCATTTGCATTAATCAACAGTTTGTTAATAACCTGTTGATAAGCAAAGAAAAATCCACAATTGTTGTGAATTTTTTGTGTAAAAGCTGTGGATAAGGTAGTCGTATTGTTAGTAGATTGTGGATAACTTATATTATTTAATGATTATCTTTGTTCTGAAGGTATATTTTTTCTGGATCAACATGAACCATCACTTCCTCCACATTTTCATGCTTTTCTATTATTTTTTCTTTAACTTTGCTTGCAATAGCATGACCTTCTATTACAGAAAGTGTATCCTTAACCACTAAAGTTAAATCAACAACGGTCCTTGGGCCATAACTTCTCACCTTCACATCGCTTACTGTCAAAACTCCTTTAATTTCACTTGCATGTTGTGAAATATTATCTATTTTTTCTTGATTAGGCATACCATCCATTAGCTCATGAGAAGCATCAATTAAAATTTCTATCCCTACCTTTAAAATCAATATTGCAACTACAAGGCCAGCCAGTGGATCGAAAAATTTATATCCTAGCCTAGCCCCACCAATACCAATTAAAGCTGCTACTGAAGAAAAAGCATCTGAGCGGTGATGATGAGCATCTGCAATTAAACCTTTACTATTAATTTTTTCTCCAATCTTGACAGTATATTGATAAAGAGCTTCTTTTGCCCCAATAGATATTAATGCAGCAATTAAGGTTATATTCCCAGGCATAGCAATGGCACCAGAAAAAATACTACTTATTGAATCTTTAGCGATAATAAAGCCCGTAATAATTAGGGTAACCGACAAAATTATTGTTCCAACAGCTTCGGCCTTTCCATGACCATAGGGATGATTCTCATCTGGAGGCACCTTAGAATATTTCATACTTAACATCACCACAAAGGTTGAAGCCATATCTGATACTGAATGAAAACCATCTGCTATTAAAGCTTTACTGTTATAAAGAAAACCTACTGTAATTTTTATAACTGATAAAAATAAGTTAATTACTAAGCTAATAATACTAACCCTTTTACCGGCCTGATATCTTTCATCTCCATGCATTATCTCACCCCAATTTTTATTAATCATATTATATATAATATGGGAAAACTGTATGTCTGTTACCTAAAACTTATTATTTAAATTTATCACTATTTAATGACCTATTCTCATAAGCTGTTATAAGACCAAAAAATTTATAATTTTAATATAACACCAGTCATATTTAATGTCAAACATATCATCTGATTTCTATTTATTTACAGGAGGTGAATTAATGTTTACTCATAACGTTTCTGATAAGAAAATACATCATCTACGTCGAACTATCAAACGGGAAATTCAGCGCGAGGAAATGGATACCCTTCTAAGAAACATCTATCTTGGTATTGAAGGTGAGCTAAATGATGTAGAGTACTATAATGAATTAGCAGAAAAAGCACCAGACCAGTTTCAAGCAGAAATGCTAAGAGAATTTGCTAGAGACGAACGAGAACATGCCTATGACCTTAAAAAAGCTTATGAGGCACTCTCAGGAGAACCTTATGCAGAAGAAGAACTTGGCGAATCTTACTCTCTAAATTTTATTGAATCATTAGATCGCCGTTTACTGGCAGAAACAGCCGATTTCAAAAAATATAAAAGCTATTATTTGATGACAGATAATCTTATTCTAAGAGATATTTTCTTCAACATAATGCACGATGAAGCCTATCATGCAATGCGATTAATGTATTTAATTGAACTTAACTCTAGACCTGAATTATTAGAAAATGAAGAAAGTAATAATGAGTAATAATAATTGCATAGTGTCATCTGCCTTTAGTGCAGATGACACTATTTTTGTGGTTACCATGAAATTTTGCTTGTAATGATTATTTTACCTGCTTTAGCCGTATTGGCATCATTCTTCTCTACATCACCAGTTTATAATGAATGATTAATTAATATCTATTTCTACTTGATTACTAATAATGCTACCCTCTGTTGTATTAATTTCAGCAAAAAGAGTATATTCTGCCTCTGCTAAATATCTATCACTACCTGGTTTGATTAGATTAGTATATAATAAATAGTCATGAGCATCCAATTCACTGACAGATATCGACTGCAGATAACCTCTTCCCTCAGATAAGCGCCATATTTCCCGACCATAGCGTTCCATGACTATATCATACTTTTGACCAGAACTAAATTTAAGCAACTGCTTCTCATTACTTTTATTTAACAATAATACGGTCACAGCAATTGGTTCATACCTATCATAATTTTTTTTGTTAAGATTTATTACTAGTTCAAATTGATCATACCTCTCTGATTTATTAAATTTTTCAGAGACATAAATAAAATAATTATTTCCTCTGATAACAATCTCTATCCCAAACTTATTTTCATAAAATTCCACTGGTAAAAATAAATCACCATAAGCGATTACAAAATCATCTGTTTTAAAATAATTGCTTCTCAAATGTCCTCTTATCTCACCTTTATCTAGCTCCCAATTATGATTATAATCTAATATTTTAGCAACATCCGTAAAAGGGGCTAATTCTCTGTTTGTAAACTTAATTTTTTTATTATTTTCAATGAAAAAGTTTCCTTTCAGCACATTTGCAGCCATTGTTAAGTTATTAATCAATAAAATTAAAAGTAAGCATAAAACTCCTGTAAATATAATTTTTTTTAACATTTTTTCCGCTCCTTTTATTCGTAATAGCCAGGTGGAGGTCCAAAAATAATTTCTGGTCTTTCTTCTGGAGATTGCACTTGATAAGCTGGTATTTCAGTTAAAGTAAAATCTAAATTACTAAGATGTTCATCTTTATTTAAGTAATTGGCAATAAATATCTCACCAAACATATCACCTGTATCTATCTCCTCACTATTGTTTATATCTTGCCAGCCAATTATTGTAATCCCTTCTCCAACTTTCACATGAGGTATTATATATTTACCTGAGTTATCAACCTGACCTAAATCACTCATAATATAATAAGTATTATCTTCTTTTATTGTTCCAGCCACAAGATATTCTTCAAACTGATTATGATTAGCAAATACTGTACTCAAAGCAAGATTAGCATTTAATAGCCCACCCCTGCCAGCCCTTGGATCATCTATCCACTCAGCCGTAGATACTAAACGTTCCCTCACATCTTTTGCCGAAACATTTTCAGCTAACAAAAGTGCGGCTACTCCAGCTACATGTGGTGCTGCCATTGATGTTCCCTCCGAATAAGTGTACTGATTATAATTTGAAGTATCATAATTACCATCTAACCCATAAATAGCCCCATTAATATTAAATGAACCAGGAGCTAAATAAGCAACATCTCCGCCTGGTGCATAAATATCTATTCCATTCCCATAATTTGAATAAGAAGCGATTTCACCTGTCGGACCTGTTGCTCCAACTGCAATTGTATATTCTGATGAAGCCGGATAATAAGGAAAACCTAATTCACTATTTCCCGCCGATGCTGTTATTATTATTCCATGTTCTACTACAGCTTCTTTTAATATTTCCTCTACATTTTCAATCTTAAAATTAGGATTATTATCGTCTACATATGCTAAACTCAAATTAATAATATCAGCCTTTTCCTCTATTGCATATTTAATTGCCTTAATTAGCCTATCAGTTGTAAAATATTGTTGACCATTACTATCCAGACTAAAAATTCTAATTGGAATGATATTGATATCCCAATTGACACCAGATATTCCACTCCCATTATTTCCTTCTGCACCTATGATCCCTGCCACATGCGTCCCGTGACTCATCCTATTTCCATTTGCATCTTCATCTATAGCATATTCATCACCATCTACAAAATCCTTGCCATTAACTAAATCAAGATTATCTTCAATATCTGGATGAGCTAAATAGCCTGTATCAATAACTGCTACAGAAATCGCATCAGAACCTGTTTGAAAATTCCAAGCTTTATAAAGATCTAATTTTTCTAATGTCCATTGTTTAAATAGATACTCATCATTTGGAACTGTCATCAAATAACCTTTATAATTATATGATACTGATTTTACCTCTTCTGAATTTTTAATTTCCTGATAATACTCTTCCGTTGATTTACCCGCAGGAACGCTAACCTTATGTAAATTATTATTTAATCTTAAATCGCTTTTTAAAATTGAATTTTTTGCTTTGCTATCCTCATATTCAACTAATAATTCACCTTCAACATAATCATTATCTAAATTTGTACTATATGTATTTGCCCTGTTAAAATCAGGCTTGTTATTAACTTGCATAACTTGCATTTTATTTGTACTAGTTAATTGGTTAATATTCAAATAACCTGAGACCATCCCTGAATATTCTAGCTTATCCTTTAAATAATAATTTGTTGTATAATCGGTATATAAATAGATATTCTCTTGCTCTCTCCAGTAACCATCCTTTTTAATAATTATCTCTGCATTACCTCTGGGAAGATATAAACTAAACTGACCCTTACTATTTGTCTCAGTCTTATATTCCCCATCATTTACTGATATATTTACATTACTTATTCCATTGTTGTTAGTAGAATAATCTGTAATGCGTCCACTCAATTTCAAAAGGTTTGCAGTGCGATCAGTATTGGTAGAACAACCAGTTAGTATTAGCATAACAATAAGTATAGATAATATAAGTAATTTATTGCGATATTGCACAACTTGCCTCCTTTCCCAAATAACCATTTAAGTTAAACTAATTATAACATAATCTGGCAAGTTTAAAAGCAATATTGACAAAATGAATCTTTAAAAATACAATAAAAACAGATAGTCTTTTAAACTAATTTTTTAAGGAGAATAAAATGCCTCTCATTCCATTAATTTCGTATGTGTTTGTCATGACTTTTACTCCCGGGCCTAATAATATTATGACAATGACCAATGCTAATCACTATGGTTTTAAACAAACTATCAAATTTATGTTAGGTGTAATGACTGGTTTAATAATAATTTTAGCATCAAGCGCATATTTTAATTTATTATTATTAGATATTATTCCTCAATTAGAAACATATATCGGTACTATCGGTGGAATATATTTAACATATCTGGCAGTGAGAATTTTACAAAATACTAATCACACAAGCGGTCAAAAAATTAATCTTAATAGTTTTAAAACCGGGCTATTAATGCAATTAGTTAATCCCAAAGCTATTATTTTTGGCTTAAGTGTAATGGCAAATTTTATAATCCCATATGTAGATAATAAAATTAATCTAGCCTTAATTGCTCTTTTTTTGGGGTTCTATGCATTCATTCCCTTAACTTGTTGGGCTTTATTTGGGGTAGGTTTTAAAAAAATACTTAGCAATCACAGAAAAACATTTAACATTTCGATGAGTATCCTGTTATTTTATAGTGCGTTATCTATTGCTGGAATTATTTAAAAAAATACCCAGCAGGTTAATGCTGGGCTTCTAATAATCGATAATTAATCTTTGCACTTATTTTTTTGTAAAATCTCTTCATATCTTTTTTTATCTGTTATGCCTAAATAATTAATTCTGGTTCCAATGTTTTCTGAGCACTTATTAGCCATTATATCACCTCGATTTTGGTTGATAATGATAACTATTACTATTACTATTAGTATATACCTAATTTGCTAATATGTCAATATATTATTTAAAAAAAGAAATACATCAGCTGGATTATTTAGATAATAATCTGCTTTTGTAACTATTTTACCTTCATTTTTAATGTAAATACCTATTCCATGATTAAGTATTTTAAATACATCTTCATCTGTACTATCATCCCCCATATAAATTGGGAGATAATTTTCAACAGGATCTTGCCTAATAATATGTTTGCAGATTAATTGAACAGCTTTACCCTTATCCCAACCAACAGGACGGACTTCAATAACTTTTCTGCCTGATAATACTTCAAAATATTTATCATTGATTAATTGCTTAACTTGTTTTTTAATTTCAGCTTGTTGCTCATCATCCACTGACAAATGAAGGGCAAAACCCGCGCCTTTATCTTCCATTCTAAACCCTTTTTTAGCTCTATATTCCTCTTTTATTATCTTTTTAGCTCTATCATAACTAGAATAATCTATTTCTTTCTTATCTAAGCAGTTAAAATTCTCTCCATTAGCTAGCTTTATTTCAAGTCCATGGTTACCAGCATAATTTATTTCTGGAAAATCAACCATTTTTTCTAAATCACTTAAACTTCTTCCCGAAATCAAGCTGATATAATAATTATTTTTTTCCTCAATTTTTCTTAGCAAATCTATACTCCCCGGAAAAGGAAAAGCTTTAGCAGGATCACTTTTAAATGGCGCTAGTGTACCATCATAATCTAAAAACAACAATACCTTCTGGTATTTTTTTATTTCGCTTAAAACTTTATTTTTATACTTATCATTTAACAAATATTTTTTAGTCATATCTTTTAACCCATTCAGCTAGAAATTTATTCCGCCACCAGTTAATATCATATTTAGATATTTCCTCTTTTAGTTTTGTTAATTTTAATTCTTTTTCTTTCTGAGACATCTCCAAACCTTGCTGAATAGCTTCTGTGACTGCATTAATATCATAAGGATTTACTAGCAATGCATCATCAAGGTAGATTGCCGCTCCAGCAAATTCAGATAATATCAGCATTCCCTTATTTTGCACTGCCAAAAACTCTTTCGCTACTAAATTCATACCATCGATCAAAGGTGTGATTAAAGCAATATCTGCCGCTCTAAAGTATGGTAATAACTCCTTTTGTGGTACAGAACCATAAAAGTATTTAATCGGTACCCATTCATCTTTTTGATATTTACCGTTAATTTCAGCAATTTTTTTATTAATTGATTCCCTCATCTGCTGGTATTCCTCAACTTCTGTCCTGCTAGGTGAAATTCTTTGTACCATAGTCACTTTGCCAATATGTTCTGGATATCTTTCAAATAGCTTGTCCATCGCCTTTAGTCTCTTTAAAATACCTTTGGTATAATCTAATCTATCCACAGCAAAGACTATCTTTTCTGCATGATAATCTTCTTTAATCTTCTTCGCTTTTTCATTTAAACTATTTTCATTAATTTGTCTTTGAAATTGTTGATAGTCAATACCTAACGGAATACTCATTACTTTAGTAGCTTGCCCCTGGAAATTTACTATATTTTCAGTTCGATCTACATCTGCACCTAGCTTTTCCGTACAATCAATAAAGTTATTTACAAATAAAGGTGTATGGAAAGCAATAAAGTCGGATTTTAACATTTTTTTAAGAATTATTTCTTGCCAAGGAATCGTTCTAAACGCTTCCCAGGCTGGCCAGGGTATGTGCCAAAACATTGCTACTTTTGTATTTTTCTTTTTCTCTTTAATAAAACCAGGTATTAAAGCTAATTGATAATCATGTATCCAGACCAGATCATCTTCTGTTATTTCTTCTAATGCAGAAAGAGCATATTTTTCATTAACTTTTTTATATGTTTCCCAATAATTTTGCTTAAAATTAGCCTTAGTAATAAAGTTATGACATATTGGCCACATTACTTCATTAGAAAATCCATAGTAAAAACCAGCTTGTTCTTTTTTGCTTAAATTAATCCTTTTTAATGTATATCCATTTTCATCAGGAACTCTAACCTTGTCATCTTTGTCCACTACTTCAAAATCAGCTTCTCCTCTCCCCCAGGCAATCCATAAACCTTTATCTTTCTTCATCAAAGGGTCAAGACCGGTAGTTAAACCACCTGCCAATTTTACGCATTCTATCTCATTTCCAGTGTTCCGATGTGCATAAGGTTCTCCATTAGAGATAAGTATTAGCCTCTGTTTATTAATCTTTTTCTCCATATCTACTATTACACCCCTTACAGTTATATATTTGGCACTATAATAACAACTATAGCTTTTAGTGTCAATTTGCTACTTTACACGATAGTGTCAAGTTACTTTTATATTTAGAAAAC
The DNA here is from genome assembly GCA_016278485.1 of Halanaerobiales bacterium. GTDB lineage: Bacteria > Bacillota > Halanaerobiia > Halanaerobiales > Halanaerobiaceae > JADQBT01. The sequence continues at coordinate 47,349 of JADQBT010000034.1, read as the reverse complement.
ACTCCCTTTTAGTAACAAAAAAGAACAAGAGTAGAAGTGTTACATATGATATATAAAATAGTTCTAGAAAAGGTGAAAAAGTTGAAGAAAAATACAAATAAATTAAAAATTTTTAGCTTAACTCTCATAATTCTGCTTATATTTTTTACTCTTTTGCAAACAGAATCTGTTTTGGCATCTAAACAATACAAATATTTTAATTTATTACAACTAGAAAAGGCATTAAATAAATATGAAAATATAGCTCATAATGGGGATTGGAAATCAATTTCTAATGAGCAAGAATGGCAAAAAAATGATTATGGGGAAAATATTCTTTTATTAAGAAAAAGGTTACTCCTTTCAGGTGATCTGTCTAAAGCTAGTCTCACAGAAGATCAAAAACTATTTAATGATACATTAGAAAGAGCAGTTAAAAAATTTCAACGAAGACATGGCCTGACTGTCTCTGGAATTGTAGATGAAAAAACGCTTCAACAATTAAATATTCCTGTTGAAACTAGAATTCTACAAATTAAAAAAAATTTGAGAAGAATGAAAAATTATGAAGGTAAATTACCAGGAAATTATATTATCGTAAATATACCTGATTTTAAATTAAAGGTAGTTGAAAATGAAAAAGCAGTAATGAAAATGAAAGTCATTACTGGAAGCACTCGCAGTCCTACTCCTGTATTCAATCGGAAAATAACATATTTAGTCTTAAACCCAACCTGGATTATACCCTATAATAGTTCCATTGTTAACATCCTACCTCGTATCCATAAAGATCCAAATTATTTGCAAGAAAATAATATCAAAGTTTTTAAAGGATGGGGGGATGAATCAGTAGAAGTTAGCTCTACTTCGATAGATTGGTCAAAAGTAAACAAAAATAGTTTGCAATATAGATTTGTGCAAATACAAGGCCCTTCAAATCCGATGGGACTTGTCAAATTTAAGTTTCCAAATAAATATAATGTCTATCTCCATGGTACTCCAAAACAACATTTATTTGCTAAAAAAGTAAGAACCTTTAGTGCAGGCTGTGTACGAATAGAAGAACCAATTAAATTAGCTAAATATGTATTAAGAGATCACATAGATTGGCCACCAGAAAAAATAAACTCATTTCTTGACAGTGGGCAAAGAAAATTTATTAACTTAGCACAACCACTCCCAATATATATGGTCTACTGGACAGTCTGGGCTACAGAAGATGGCCTAGTCCATTTTAGAGAAAATATCTATAATAAATAAACAATAATCACCATTACACAAAACACCTTGGTATTTAAATACTAGGGTGTTTTGCTAGCAATTATTATATTATCTTTTATTCAGATTCATCCATTCTTAAAGATAAAACCATAATTTTATATTTAATAACCAGCAACAGAACCATCTGCTCGAGGTTCAGTCGCTCCGATCAATACATTATTTGCTTCATCTCGCCAAATTATTTGACCTCTACCAAAAGTTGATGCTGAAAGTTCAATTTCTACTTGATGACCTTTAGCAGCTAATAACTCTGCCTCTCTGATTGGAAAATTATTTTCAACTTTTACTATTTTATCTTCAATCCATTGCCAGCGTGGAGCATCAAGACTTGATTGTGGATTGAATTTATAATCAACTGTATTCATTACTACTTGAACATGTCCCTGTGGCTGCATAAAACCTCCCATTACACCAAAAGGCCCTATAGGTTTATTATCTTTACTTAAAAAGCCTGGTATAATTGTGTGATACGTCTTCTTTGCAGGAGCGAGCGCATTATCATGTTCTGGATCAAGACTAAAATTATGACCTCTATTCTGTAATGAGATACCTGTTCCCGGTACAACTAACCCTGAACCAAACCCCATATAATTACTCTGTATATATGAAACATAATTACCTTGATTGTCAGCAGTTGCAAGATAGACCGTCCCACCTTTAGGGGGCTGGCCTGGCATAGGTTTTATTGCTTTTTCACCTATTAGTTTTTTTCTTTCTATAGCATATTCTTTTGCTAATAGATCATTAATTTTTACTGACATTTCCTTTCTGTCAGTTATATATTTTTTCCCATCAGAAAAAGATAATTTCAATGCCTCAATAGCTATATGATATCTATCTGCTAATGAATAATCTGATATATCAAATTGATTTAATATATTTAAGGTCATTAAAGCTACTAAGCCTTGTCCATTTGGAGGAATTTCCCATACCTCATATCCTCGATAATTAATACTAATTGGTTCTACCCATTCAGGTCTAAAATTTGCATAATCTCTTAAGGCAAGAAAGCCATTATGCTTTTCAGAAAATTTTACGATTTTTTCGGCTAACTGTCCACGATAAAAACTTTCTGCTTCTGTATCTCCTATTTCTGCTAAGGTCTTAGCATGCTCTTTTGAACTCCAAACCTGACTTGCTCTGGGAGCCTTCCCTACTGGAGCAAAAATACGAAACCATTCTTTAAATTGCTCACCTTTTAGTTTTTCCTTATAATTATTAAATGCTTTCTGCCAGGCAGCGGCTGTAACTGGTGAAACTGGGAATCCTTCTCTTGCATACTCAATAGCCGGTTGTAGCACTTCTGAAAGTGACAGTTTCCCAAACCGACGTGATAATTCCGCCCAGGCTCCTGGTGCGCCAGATACCGTTACAGGAATAAAACCATATTTAGGCATAGTTTTATATCCTCTCTTTTTTACGGCATCAATTGAAATACTAGCCGGAGATGGCCCACTAGAGTTTAGTCCATATAATTTTTCTTTTACCCAAACAAGGGCAAACGCATCAGAGCCAATACCATTTGAAGTCGGTTCAACAACGGTTAAAGTGGCTGCTGTAGCAATTGCTGCGTCAATAGCATTACCTCCCTGACGTAAAATATTTAATCCCGCCTGAGAAGCTAATGGTTGGGATGTTGCCACCATGCCCTTTTTAGCAAAAGTAGTCATCCTCTGTGATGAAAATGGATAATCCTGATAATTAAACTCCATATTCTCCCTCCTCGATTTTATTATTATAATATATCATAATATTTTTACATATTACACTTTAATTATCAACACATTATTAAATTAAATTAAATTCCCTTTTTTAATATCCAGGAAATTATATCTTATTGGTTTCATGGATATCTAATTTCTTACATCAAAAAAACTCAAACTTAATAAGAATACCGCCAAATCAATAAATATATGTAAAATACTTTACAATAATCGTATATTCTTGCATCTTATTCTAAGCTTTCTTATAATAAAAATATATAGTAAACGACAAATATTTTTTTCAGATAGATTATACGAGGAGGCATTCATATGAATAAACGTTCTCTAACTATTGGGAATTTATTCAGAATTCCAATTCGCATCCACTTTACTTTTTTATTAGCCTTACCTTTTTTAGTCTGGGTTTTTGCTAACAATATTCAGTATTTTACCCAAAATACAAACATCATTAATGAAAACCTCGTTTTAAGCCCCTATGTACTCGGCTTTATAATGGCAATCTTGCTATTTATCAGTGTTTTGTTCCATGAGATGGCTCACTCGCTGGTTGCCAGGCACCGTAATATTGAAATTGAAGATATCACTCTAATGCTACTGGGAGGTATTTCCCATTTAGATGATTTTTCTGAAAAACCTTCTGATGAAGCAATAATTTCCTTAAGCGGTCCTGCTTTAAGTCTTGTCCTTGGTTTTCTCTTGTTACAGTTTCATACCATACTACCTGACAGTATTCCAGAAGATTTACAACTAATTTTTCTCTATACAGGCCAATTGAATATTGTGCTGGCAATTTTTAACCTATTACCCGCTTTCCCTACAGATGGGGGGCGTGTTACACGAGCAATTATTGCACAAAAAACTTCCCAGGAAAAAGCAACTCGGATTGCTACCACAATTGGTAAAGGATTTGCCATTATTTTTGGGCTGGTCGGAATTATTATCGGTAATATTTTACTTATGTTTGTTGGCTTCTATCTATATATAAGTGCTTCACAGGAAAAGAGATTTAATAATATAAAAACTACCTTATCAGACTTAAATGTTTCAGATTTAATGAGTAAAAATGTTACATCCGTTGCTGAAACAGATAGTCTACAGTCTGTACTGGATACCATGTTTACAAAACGCCATTCTGGTTTTCCCGTACTTAAGAATAAGAAGGTAACTGGAATAATTACAATGGAAGATATTCAAAAAGCAAATTCTGATAAATATCATACTATACCTGTTAAACAAGTAATGGCATCAGATATACAAAAAGTTCACCCAGATGATGACCTTTATCAAGCTTTTCAACTATTATTTGAAAAGGATATTGGTAGATTAGTAGTGATCAATGATAATTCACTTGTTGGTATTATTACACGCTCTGACATTTTAAAAGGTTTTCAAGCAAAAAAATTAAAAGAATCAGCGAAATAATAAGGAGGTCTTACAAATGTTAAGAAAACTTTCAGTTTTAAAAGGTTATCAAGTTAATGGAAAAGATAATGATTTTGGCAAGGTTAAAGACTTATATTTTGATCAAAAAGAATGGATTCTACGTTATATTGTTGTCGATACAGGCAATTGGCTAATAGATGAAAAAACCCTTATTTCAACTGATAGTTTTGCTAATATTGATCATGTTCATGAAAAAATTGAAGTAGAATTAACAACTGAAGAACTGGAAAGAGGGCCAAGTTTAAAGAAAAACAAGCCAGTTTCAAAGGTTATGGAAGAAAGACTTACTAAACATTTTAATTGGCCATTATACTGGACAGGTTATGGAACAAATCAAGTTGTTGCGCCAGCAGCAATGCAGCCTGGTTATGTTATCAGAAAAAATCCACTCGATTTTGATTATCAACCTACTGAACAAAATACTAATGAAGAGATAATCAAAACAAATCTAAGAAGTTTTAATGAAGTTACTGGCTATCATATTCAGGCTAATGATGGTGAAATTGGACACTTAGAAAATTTATTTGCTGAAGAAGAATCATGGATCATCAGATACTTATTAATAGATACCCGCAACTGGCTTCCCGGTAAAGATGTAGTTATTGCACCAGAGTGGATTAAAAATATTAGTTGGAATAAAGAAAAAATAATAATAAATAAGGATCAAGCGACTATTAAAAATGCACCAGAATATAATCCTGATATTCCAATTGATCGTAAATATGAAAATGAAATATATGAACATTACAATGAATTAAAATACTGGAATTTATAAAAAAAATGAGGAGACGGGGTCTCCCCGTCTTCCTCTCATACTACCAAGAATATGGCTCCCGTGCACGACCATTCGGTAAGTAACTACAAATTAAATGTTAGGATTTACCCCTAAAACACAAAAAACCCGCCTCCTAGGCAGGTTGAAAAGGGCTATATACCCTAAAATATAAATGGCGGAGAGACAGGGACTCGAACCCTGACACCTTTCGGCTTCACCGGATTTCAAGTCCGGCTCCTTAGCCAATTCGGACATCTCTCCACTTTTGTCACGACCTTCATTTTACTATATATACAGACACTTGTCAAGTAAGAAACCGGAAAATTAAATTTATAATTGCTGTTAATTATTGCTGGCTATTATCAACATTTATTTCACATTCATTGACAATTGTTAAAAATATATCTACAACAACTGGATCAAATTGACTTCCACGATTATTTTTAATCTCTTCAATTGCTTCTTCTTGCGTCAAAGCTTCTCGATATGATCTTTCAGATGTCATTGCATCCCAGGCATCAGCCAGGGTAATAATTCTAGACAACTGAGGTATCTCTTCCCCTTTGAGACTATTTGGGTACCCTTTTCCATCCCAACTCTCATGATGATAAAGTACATAATAAGCAATTCTCTTTAATTGGTCCGATTTTTTTAATACCTGATAACCCCAAACTGGATGTTGTTTGATAATATCAAACTCTTGAGCCGAGAGTCTAGTCGGTTTATTTAACACATAATCTGGTACAACAGTTTTACCAATATCGTGCAATAATCCTGTCCAATAGATATCGCTAATTTGCTTTTTAGACAACCCCATTGTTTCCGCAATTTTTTTTGATACCATTGCAACATTTTTAGAATGACCACTAGTATAGGAATCATGTATTTCAAGCATTTCAAGCATAGAATATATAATTTCATCTTGAAATTTATTTTGTAGACTACTATAGCGAGCAATTGTATAAAAAGCCGTCGCTAAATTTCTAAACCCTTTCAACGTCCTTATTGATTGCTGATCAAACTCATTTTCGCTATTTTGGGCAATATCAAGACTTATTCCGGCTATACGCTGATCATTAACATAAATACCAAAGATCACTGATTGCTTAATCTTTAAGCTGGCCTCTTCAAATAATTCTGCCTTATTTCGTTCTGTTTCTAACCTAATCCTTGTATGTTGGTCAATATTATTAATAATTTCTATTTTTCTGCCTGTCTTATCAAATAATTCTTTTGACAGGTTTAAACTATTTAACATATCCTTATCATGACCAATTGTTTCAATAAATTTTACTTTGTCCCCTTCAAAAAAATATACACTTCCATAATCTGCTTTCGGCAAAATATTGAAGACTGTATGAAATAACTTGGCTAAAAAATCTTCCTCGTTTTCTGCATTATCCATCCTAACATCAGTCATTAATTCTATTAATCGCTCTAAATTATTAAGTGCTTTTGCTTCTCTACAATAATAATTTTCTAATTCTTGATGTTTAGCTCGATTATTTACCATTGATTGATGAATAATTTGATAAAAAATAATAGAAGTAACGATAATAAAAATTAATCCTTTATAAGTTTGCAGTCGATTAATCCCTGCCTGACTAATTATAATTGCTGCTAAAATATAATCAGAAAAAGCAATCCACAATATACCAAAAATAAGGTAAAGTAATATTATTTTTCTCTCTTCATTTAATTGCATATTTTCACCTGCTGTAATTTGACGTAAATTAACATTTTTACAAGTTTATTGTATATGAAAAGACAAAATTATGCAATTTAATACTTTACTTTACCAGTTATTTCTTTTGCTAATAACGCTGCCCCCGCCTCCGGCGATCTCTCAGGAATATGCCACTCATAAGCTATCTCACGTTTATCAAGATAAGTTGAAAAACTATCACTAAATAGTTCAAAAGACTTAAATATGCTACCACTATAAGTCAGTTTAACTGGATCAGAAAAATTTCCATGTTTATAGACTAACTCAGCCAGTTTTGCCAATTCTTTTCCTGCTTCTTTGTAAATATCCAAAGCAAGTAAATCTCCATTTTGCGCAAGTAAAGCAATTTCTGCTGCTAAAGCTGCTACTCTTTCTTTATTAAATTTGGCACCATAAATATAACTAATCAGATCATTTAAATTAGCTAACTGAAAATGCTCTTTAACTAATTCAATAGATTTATCTTCTTCACCACCATCAAAATAATATAAAGCATTCTTTATATATTGGATAGCAATCCAATATCCACTTCCTTCATCCCCAAGTAGATAATCCCAACCACCTGATCTAAATAATTTACCTTCACGGTCTTTTCCATATGCAATTGAGCCTGTACCTGCATTAATTAAAATACCTTCAGCTCCCAGCAGTGCTCCGGCTAAACTTGCTATAGCATCATTTACAACTATAACTTTTTGATCTTCAAAATAATCATTAACCAGATTAAATAATTTTAATCTTTCCTTTTCAGAGTCAATACCAGCTATACCCATTCCGATTGCTTCAATATTATATCTTTTCTGCAGTTCTTCAATCTCACTGAAAACATTTTTTAAAATATTATTATTTGCCATGCAGAGAAAATGAAAAGGAGGCAATGTTTTATCTTCTAAAACAGCTAACTCATGATTAAATAATGTTAATCTAGTTTTAGTCCCGCCTCCATCTATACCTATATAATTGTTCATCTTCAACACCAACCTTTATCACAATTATCTTATATCAAAAAGGCCTCGACTTCTTTATTTAAATTTAAACGAACTGCATCCCTTTTTTCCTGCAAAGAAATGGTTCTTTTTAAATATTTACTGTATTTACTTCTATATCCTAAAATACTTTTTTTCATTTCTACAGGGGCTGGTCCACCGGTCATCTTTCTAACTTCTATAAAATGTTCTGGAGTTACACATTCTTTTATTTCTTCATCTAATAGATCTGGTTCTCTGCCAATTACATCTTTAAATAGCTCTCTAAAATCATCAACATTTAGCTCGTTAATTTTTTTCCCAATCGGATTCATTTTCTCAACTAACTGAGAAGTAATTTCATGGGCTTGTCTAAATGATATTGACTCTTTTCTGACCAGAGTGTCTGCCAATTCAGTAATAGAGACATAGCTTTTAAGAATATCTTCTATTTGTTTTTCCTCATTAATTTCTATATCACTGATAACATCCTCCAGCAAAGCAAGTACTTTTTCGGCATAAGAAAATGCCTGGAATCCAACCACCTGTGTTGCATCTTCACTATCATTCATATCTGTAAAAGGCGTATTGTGGGTTGTGTTAATAACGTTATCACAGTATCCACTGGCCAGAGAAGACATAACTCGCAAATGTTCTAAAGCAACTGGATTTCTTTTTTGAGGCATAATTGAACTAATCTGTACAAATGCCTTACCCAGTTTTAAATGATTAGCATCATAACCTGTTAAATAAATTAAATCCTGGACAAAACGACCAATATTAACTAACATAATTTTCAATGATGAATAAATATCATTAAGATAATCAACTGCAGCTATTGCACCATAAGAATTCTCTTGAACATTTGCAAAACCTAGTAACTCTGCCATTCTCTTTCTATTTAAACAAAAACCAGAGGTTGTAATTGCTGCTGCCCCCATACTCGAATGATCAGCAAAGCTATATGACTGGCTTAACCGTTCATAATCTCTTAACAAGATTTCAATTAATGCCCCTAGATAATGGGCAAAGGTTGTTGGTTGAGCCGGCTGGCCATGTGTATATGCTACAACAATTGTTTCTAAATTTTCATTTGCCTTAACGAGCATTTTTTCAATTAGACTAAGCAGATTTTCCATCAACTGCAAGATTTTATCTTTTAGTTTCATTTTGTACATTGTTAAATCCATATCGTTTCTACTTCTACCAGTATGCATTTTACCAGCAATATCAGCACCAACTTTTTTGGTTAAAGCTGATTCTATATAAAAGAAAAGATCTTCATATTCTCCAGTATAAGCTAGTTCTTCTAAATTTAGATTGTTTTGAATCTCCTTTAACCCACGTATTATTTCTTCAGCTTCTGATTGCTTAATAACCTTTTCTTCAGTTAACATTATGGTGTGGGCATAATTTATCTGCATCAACTCTTGATAAAAATGTTTCTTGAAATCAGCAAAAATAGGTTCTAATACTGCTTTTTTATAACTAGCTGCTGGAAACTTCTGATTGCTCATTATCTACCTCTCCTTAATTTAAACCTAACAAACGGTTAATGTTACCACTCATAATCAGTTCCACTTCTTTATCCGACATATTCATAAACCGCAAAACTCTATTTTGTTCTTTTAGGTAATCAATTGCGAATCCACGAGGAAAATGGGATGAATCCGTACCAAAGATAATCCTCTCTGGACCAAATGTTTCATAAAACTTCTGGAAACTAGATCTAATAGTTACTTCATAAGGCATCCAGCGCATCCATTGATTAGAACCTGAGGTATCAACATAAATATTCTCTGCTACCCAGCCTAAAAATAATAGTTCTCTAGGATGTCCACAACCAAAATGAGGTATAATGAAGTTTACTTTTGGAAAATCTTTTGCTACAGGTTCTAAATTCTGTGGATTAATATTCTTATTATAAGCAATACCACCACCTGCTCCTAATATACCAAAATGAATTAAAACAGGTATACCAAGTTCAGCGCAGACTTCCCAGACCGGATAAGCTGATTTATCTGTAATTGGCTTATCAAGCACAGGAGCAATTATCTTATACCCTTTTAGCCCTTGTTCTTTATAAGCTTTTCTCAATTTATCAGCAGCATTTGGTCCAAAAAGATTGTGATGTGCATAACCAATAAACCGTTCAGGAGCATAATTTATGATTTTTGCTAGTCTTTCATTGCCACCACCTGTTACCCAGACTATTTTATCAATACCATACTGGTCAAGCTCCCCTACCCATTTTTGAGCAAGTTCCTGATCAGATAGCTCTTTTTGATCCGGGGCTGAACTAGCAAAATTCCAAGCCTTCTGCCACTGAACCTGGGCATCAGACTTCTTTCTATTATTATTCATTCTTTTTAGTTCATCATACTTTTTTTCACTAACCATATAGCGCATTGGTGATTCATTTACTGGAAAATGCGAATGCGAGTCAATAACTTTAATTCCTGCGAACATATTTATCACTATCCTTTCAAGCCTGTTAATGCAATACCTTCTACAATTTGTTTTTGGAAGATTAAAAAGATAATTAAAACGGGAATCGTTGCAACTGAGGCTCCAGTCATAACCATTTCCCATTCTGTCTGAAACTCTCCCGAGAAAAAGGCCAGACCAACTGGTAAAGTATATAAATTATTATCACTAATGACAATTAACGGCCACAAAAATGCATTCCAGTTACCAAGAAAAGTGAAAATTGCTAAAGCTGAAACTGCAGGTTTAACAAGTGGCATCGCTACTTTATACCAAATCTGAAATTCATTAAGTCCATCTATTCTCCCCGCATCAATCAAATCATCTGGCACACTGTAAAAAAACTGTCTCATCAAAAACGTACCAAATCCTGTCATCAGACCAGGAAACATAATTCCCCAATAATTATTTATCCAACCAAGTTCACGTGACATATTATACCATGGTATTACCAACATCTCTGTAGGAATCATCATTGTTGATAAAATCAAAATAAATATGACATTCTTACCTTTGAACGAAAACTTGCATAATGTATAACCCACTAATGAATCAAAAAAGATAACTGAAACGGTTACTGATAAACCAACTAAAAAGGAATTGAAAAACCATCGCGAAAAATTACTTACTGTTAATAACCTAACATAATTGTTCAAGGTAGGATTAGGTGGGATTATTGCTAAATTAAAAACATCCCATGGTTCTTTAAATGATGTAGAAACCATCCAAACAAAAGGAAAAATCATTGCTAATCCGCCAATACCTAATATAATATATGCAATAATATGATTTTCTTTAATAAACTTAATCATGTTTATTCAACACCTTCAACTGAAATAAAGTGATTACCAAAATGATGACAAATAATATCACTGTCATTGCTGATGCATAACCCATCTCAAATCTCCTAAAAGCACTATTATAAATATATAAAACCAGGGGTTTTGTTGAATTAAGTGGGCCACCTTCACCCTGATAAGTCATGTTATAAACCTGGGTAAAAATACGCAAATACCTGATTGAGCCTGTTACCACCAAAAAGACAATTGTCGGCCGCAAAAGTGGGATTGTAATTCGAAATAACTTCTGCATATTACTAGCTCCATCTATATCAGCAGCTTCATATAAATATTTCGGAACCCCTTTTAATCCAGCTAGGAAAATAATCACCTGAAAACCTATTTGAACCCAGATGGTTGGTGCTAAAATTGAAGGAAGTGCCTGGGAAGTAGATTCCAAAAACGGTTGTTGTGCTATGCCAAACTGGGCAAGAAAATTATTAAAAATGCCTAAAGGAATTGGTTGATATAGCCATCTCCAGACCCAAGAAACTGCGACAAGTGATGTCAAATATGGAATAAAATATAATGTACGATAAATTGTTAAACCATATCTTAATTTATTAATATTATAAGCAATAACAAAGCTAAGAAATAGATTTAATGGCAGACCATAAATAATATATTCAAAGGTATTACCAAGAGTTTTCCAAAAAACTTCATCATGAAATAGTTCAATATAATTACTAATACCAATAAAATTTTTGTTTTTTGAAACAATATCCCAATCTGTCAATGAAATATAAAAAGAATTTAAAGTTGGATAAAATCTGACTCCTAAATAAAAAATCATGGGTACTATTAAAAATAAATATCCCCATAAAGCCTGTTTTTGTTTAATAGTTAGTTTTGAAAAAAGTTTTTTAAACATTTACTTCACCCCATAACTAAAAAAGGGGGAGGATTACCCTCCCCCGAGTAATTTACTTTACTTACCTTCGTAATACTCATCTAATACTTTTTGTTCTTCTTGAGCTGCTTTATCAACAGCCTCTTTAACAGACTTTCCTTCTAACATTACTCGATCATAGGCATCTGTCCATACCTGACGTTGTGACATTTCATCAACAAAGTAAGTTGCATGTGCATATTCTAATCCTCTTATAAAGGGACCATATTTTGGATCATTTCTATTTTCATCAGTAAAAGCAGCAGATGGTTTTGCTGGTAATTCACCAACATTTGTTAACCAAAGTTGCATTGCCTGATCAGAAGTTAAGAACTTCAAGAATTTAATTGATGCTTCAAGCTCTTTTCCTTCAGTAAAGCTTGTGATTCCATTTGCCCAAAAAGATGCAAAGTTAGATTTGATTCCATTATGAGTTGGTAACTCAGCAATACCATAATCTAAATTTCCAACTTTATCTAATGTACCAATTCTGAAAGAACCATCTATTGTCATTGCTGCTCTTTGTGATTTAAATGCAGTAACATCATCAGTCATAAAGTTAGGTTCTCCAATCTTATGCTCTCGTGCTAGATCCATGAAATAACCAAATGCATCATATCCTGCTTCACTGTCATACATTACTTCACGGTTATCTTCACTATATGGTTGACCACCATATTGTCTAATTAAAACTTCTCTGACCCAGTGATGCAATTGGCCACGTAGAGCCATTGTCATACCTTCTTGTATTAAATTACCTGCTTTATCTCTTTTAGTTAATTTAACAGCATAATCAACTAACTCTTCCAAAGTTTTTGGTGGCTGCTCAGGATCTAAACCTGCTTCTTTAAAAAGACGTTTGTTATAAATCAGAGCAAGTGATCTTACAGCAGTTGGTAGAGCATAGTAGTGATTATCAATTTTAGCTGCTGAAACTAGAGAGAAAAACTCTTCTTCTATATCAGCTGGCGCAAATTCATCATGTGGTAGTGGTTTTAAATAGCCTGCATTAATATAAAGCGGTAACCAACCATAATATAGGTTAATTATATTTGGTCCTGATCCTGATGGTACCGAAGCTGCGACCTTTGTATTATAATTTTCATAAGGAAAAGTCTCATGCTTTACCTCAATATCGGGATTTTCCTTTTCAAACATATCAATCAATTCATTAATAGTCTCTTCTTTTGTTTCATAATAATACTGCCAATAAGTAATCTCTACTTTTTCTGCAGCTGCCGAAAACGTGAATCCAAAAGCTAATAACATAACCAATAAAATCATTATTAATTTTTTCATTATTATACCCCTCCATTTTTTTAATTTATCATAATTATTATACAATTATAAAAATACTTTTGTCAAGACTTTTAAAAATTATTTTAATAATTAAATACGTCGTTTCCATTTATCAAAAGCAAGTAATGATGCTGCTAAACGCTGATAAAGGTTATCATGTGAAGATGTCCTTATCTCTAGTTCATTTACAATATTTTTAAATGATATTTCGCCTAATTCCTCTTTTAAATGAATATACAACTCATTATTAAACTTGTTGAAAGAACCTCCCAGAAAAATTAAATCAGGATCAAAGATATTAACCAGACTAGAAATTCCAATAACTAAATATTTGTATGCTTCTTCTAATACGTTAATAGCTAGATAATCATTACGTTGTGCTATCGTAAATATATCAGTAAAACTATAAGGCCCTTTTTTAATATCAACAAGTAGACTATCTTCTCCTTTTTCTATTCTTTCATTAAATTGATCTTCAATAGCTGTAATTGATGCTATCGACTCAAGGCAACCAACACCACCACAGGCACACTTCTTCCCACTGGCTTTAACTTTGATATGGCCAATCTCACCAGCATTACCGTGCCCTCCTCTATAAAGAGAATTATTAATTACTATTCCTCCACCAATGCCTTCTCCTAAATATATATATATAATATTATTAAATCCTTGTGCCTGGCCATAACTCCACTCATAATACGCAGCCAGGTTAGCATCATTTTCAAGATAAACTGGTATCATAAATTTTCTTCTAAATTTCTTCCTAATCCCTTTAGCTTCTATAATTTTATTTGTGGCATCAATTACTTCATCATTTTCTTCTTTATAGATGCCCGGTATTGAAACTCCCATGCCAATTATTTTATTATATTCCAAGTCTAAATCTGTAACAGCTGCTCTAATCTTTTGATCTAATTTATCAATTAATCCATCTAACTCCAAACCTTTAACAGAAAATATATCTTTCATTATCAGGTCAAAATTTAAATCATAGATAGCATACAAAACTTCTTTTTCTTCTATTTCAACTCCTATTACATACTTATGTTTTCCATTAAAAGATAGTAGTTTAGAGCGCCTACCACCTGATGATTCAGAATATCCTGTTTCAACTACCAAGCCTTGGTCCATCAACTCTTTCACAATGGTAAATATTGTTGTGTGAGAAACATTTAGTTTTCCGGTCAACTCTGCCCGTGAGATTGGCTGATTATCAATTATTTCATTGAGAACTAAAAATTGATTATTCTTTTTAAGAATTTTTGTGTTATTAATTTTCATTATATCACCTCTATGCTAATTACATATTATCAATTATTCCCACTTGTTTCAAGAGGTTTAAAAAGTTTGCTGTTTTGCTTTGCTTTTAATTTGCAGCTAAATTTTAATTATCTTCCTGAGAAAATTATTTTTAGCTTCAAACACCATATCTAATTTTTTTCATATTTAACATGATTTTTTCTGGGCTTTGTTGTATAATATTTCATAAGAAGACTCACCTTTCTGTTTGTTTTTGTCGCTAAAAACAATTTAACAAAAAGTGAGTCTTATTTCTATTATTCCTAAATTATTATTGTAAAGGAGAACTATATGATTAATAATAAAATTAAAGAGTATTTAGCCAAAATTTTAAATGGAATGGCCTTAGGTCTATTTTCATCACTAATAATTGGTCTAATTATGAAACAACTGGGTACTTTAGTTGACTTAGATTTTTTAATTAGATTTGGTCAGATTGCACAATATATGATGGGTCCAGCAATTGGTGCTGGTGTTGCCTATAGTATTGGTATTTCCCCTTTAGGTATTTTCGCATCTATAATTACTGGTGCTATTGGGGCAGGGACAATAACAAGTGCAACTGGTGTTGAAATTATGCAAATAGGTGAACCGGTAGGAGCATTAATAGCTTCACTATTAGGTGCAGAATTTTCCAGATTGGTTCAAGGGAAGACTAAATTTGATATTATTTTAGTTCCAGCAGGTACAATAATTGTAGGGGGCATTATTGGTTTAATTATTGGCCCATTTGTAATTCAGATTATGTATTGGTTGGGCAATTTAATAAATGTAGCTACCCAATTACATCCTCTACCCATGGGAATCGTTGTCTCAGCATTGATGGGCATAATTTTAACTCTCCCTATCAGTAGTGCCGCTTTAGCTATTTCTCTGGGTCTTTCCGGTTTGGCTGCTGGAGCTGCCACAGTAGGTTGTTCAGCCCAGATGATCGGCTTTGCTGTTGCTAGTTATAGAGAAAATGGATTAGGAGGTTTTTTTGCTCAAGGTTTAGGTACATCGATGCTACAGATCCCAAATATAATTAAAAACCCAATAATCTGGATACCTCCAATAATATCTTCCGCTATTTTAGGCCCTGTAGCTACAGTTATTTTTGAGATGGAAAATAACAAAATAGGAGCAGGAATGGGGACAAGTGGTTTAGTCGGTCAATTCGGAACCCTGGAAGTTATGGGCAACAGTGGATTAACAGGTATCATATTACTCCACTTCATTTTCCCGGCAATATTAAATATATTTATATCAGAATTAATGAGAAAAAGAAATTTAATTAAATACGGTGATATGAAATTAAATAGTTAAATTAAAAAACTGCAGGACTTGATATGGGTCAGTTCAGCTAACCTGCAGTTTTTATTTACTAATTTTTAGATAAATATTGCGGCTAATATGCCTACAAAAATAATTGTTGTAATCCCTTGCGCTAGTGTGGCCATCGAGTGAGTTTTGTAAGCAGTTGAAGTATCCATGTTCGAAAACTGACTTACTACCCAGAAATAACTATCATTTGCATGAGAAATTGTCATTGCTCCAGCACCAGTAGACATTACTACAAGTGCTTTTGCCACAGGGGTCGCTAAACCAAGTGCAGGTAATAAAGGAGCTACTAATGCTGATGTTGTGATCAATGCTACTGTTGATGAACCCTGAGCCGTCTTTAAAGCTGCTGCAATAATGAAAGGTAAAAAGATACCTAAATTATATGAAGCAAGGGTAGAACCTAAATAATCACCAATTGGAGTAGCCTTTAAAATAGATCCAAATGCTCCACCTGCTCCAGTAATCATGATGATAATAGCAGCATTTTTCATTCCTTCTCCTACCCAACCACTGATATATTTTTCTTCCCAGGCAGGTAATAATCTAAAAGCCAAAAAGATACCAATAATTAGTGCTACCGTTGGATCTCCAATAAAGTCTAAGAATATTTTAAAACTACCTTCTCCAAAAACATGGGCAGGAAAGTCTGCAATTGATTTTAAAGTAATTAATAGAATTGGAATTAAAATTGGAGCAAAAGCATCAAAAGTAGCAGGTAAATCTACCTCTTCATCCTGAACTTCCACTTTAATATCAGAATCTACCCAGTATCTAGATGAAACTTTTGTTGCCCAAAAATATCCGACAGCTATTGCTGGAATTGCTGTAATAACTCCAAAGAGAATAACTAAACCAAGATCAGCCCCAATCTGTCCTGCTGCTGCAATTGGTCCAGGTGTTGGAGGAATAAGAGTATGGGTGGCGTAAAGTCCAGTAGATAAAGCAACTGCCATAGTAGCCATTGAAATATTAGCTTTTTTTGCAAGTGACTTATTTAAGGATGACAAAATGACAAATCCACTATCACAAAAAACAGGAATAGAAACAATTGCACCTGTTAAAGACATTGCAAGTGCTGACCTAGTCTTTCCCACAAACTTTAAAACAGTATTTGCCAGTGTTAACGTCCCTCTGGACTTTTCCAATAGAGTACCAATAATAGTTCCAGCAATTATAACAATCCCAATATAGCTTAATATTCCACCAAATCCACCTGTTATGGTACTTATTACATCCAACAAAGGCATACCTGATAAAATACCTACCCCAAAAGCAGCCAGCAATAAAACAAGAAATGCATGCATCTTAATACGCGCGGTCATGTAAATAATAAATAAAATCGCAATAACCAAAATAACTAATAATACAGGACCAGAAACCATTT
This sequence comes from Halanaerobiales bacterium, assembly GCA_016278485.1. Taxonomy (GTDB): domain Bacteria; phylum Bacillota; class Halanaerobiia; order Halanaerobiales; family Halanaerobiaceae; genus JADQBT01. The sequence goes on along the minus strand of JADQBT010000034.1, from coordinate 29,936 downwards.
TTACCTCCTTAATTGCCCAACTACTCCAACAACTTTATTTGTTTTTATCACCTCCTAGCAGATAAACTCTCATCACCTGCTCAGCCAATTTTTCTAACCATTCAGCAGTTTTATTTTGAGCTTCATTGAGAGATATGGGTAGGTTTAAAATGCTAAAAACAGCATCAATTCCTTCTGTAAGTACTAGTTCTGCTTTGTTTCCTAGACTACCAGCCAGGCCAATTACAGGTATTTGGTATTTTTTTGCTTTTTTTGCAACCCCGATAGGCGTTTTACCATAGACTGTCTGTTCATCAATCATACCTTCACCAGTAAAAATAAGATCAACATTATCTAGATAACTTTCAAATTTAGATGTATTTAATATAATTTCTATTCCTGGCTTTAACTTAGCACTCAGAAAAGCAAGTAACCCTGCACCTAACCCTCCTGCAGCTCCTGCACCTGGAATTTCTTCTATTTCAATTTCTAGTTCATTTTTAACAATTTTGGCAAAATGCTTTAAATTATTATCCAACATCTTGACCATTTCATTGTCAGCTCCTTTTTGCGGTCCATATACATAAGCTGCTCCTTTTTTGCCATAAAGAGGGTTATCTACATCACAGGCAACTACAAACTCTGTATTCTTGACTCGTTGATCAATATCTTTCAAATCTATTTTATGTAAACGACTTAATTCTTCTCCACCATATCCTAATTCGTTATCTTCTTTATCTAAAAACTTGACACCTAAGGCCTGGGCCATACCCATCCCGGCATCAGTTGTAGCACTCCCACCAATTCCTACAATTATTTTTTCAGCACCATGGTCAAGCGCTTTTTTTATTAACTCACCTGTACCATAGGTTGTAGTTTTTGAGGGATCTCTTTTAGCTTCAGGTATGAGCGGAAGACCAGAAGCAACTGCCATCTCTACAACAGCAGTATTTGTAGTACCCAGCAGACCAAAATAACCTGTTAGTTTATTTCCAAGAGGACCAATCACCTCACAATTAATTATTTCTCCATCTGTAGCGTCAACTAAAGATTGAATAGTCCCTTCTCCTCCATCAGCCATTGGCAACTTAATTGTCTCTGCATCTGGCATTACATGTTTAATACCATTTTCTATTGCTTGAGCTGCTTGTAAAGCTGTTAGTGAGCCTTTAAATGAATCTGGTGCAATTAATATTTTCACAGGAATCCTCCCTTTAATATATTCTTATTTATATAATTCACCTTAAATGTAAAAAAATCCTTTTTAACAATGAAAAAACCGCCTTGCGGCGGCTTCTCAATCTTTTGTTTTGGCTATTTATTTACTTGGAAAAGTAATTTTCTCCATACCCATATATGGTCTTAAAACCTCAGGTACAGTAATCGTCCCATCTTCATTCTGATAATTTTCTAAAATTGCTGCAACTGTTCGCCCAATCGCTAGCCCGGATCCATTTAATGTATGCACAAACTCTGCGCTCACATCAGGTTCAGGTCGATATTTAATACGAGCTCTTCTAGCTTGAAAATCTTCAAAATTACTACACGATGATATTTCACGATAAGTATCAAAAGCTGGCATCCAAACTTCAATATCATAAGTTTTAGCAGAAGAGAAAGTAAGATCACCTGTACAAAGAGTAACTACTCGATAAGGTAATTCTAGTTTTTGTAGAACTTCTTCCGCGTCAGCAGTAATTTTTTCGAGCTCATCATAAGAATCTTCAGGTTTAACAAACTTAACCATCTCAACCTTATTAAACTGATGTTGTCTAATAATTCCTCTTGTATCACGACCATGTGCACCAGCTTCTGCTCTAAAACAAGCACTATAAGCACATAGATATTCTGGTAACTGTGCTGCATCAAGTATTTCATCTCGATACATATTAGTAACTGGGACTTCTGCAGTTGGAATTAAATAATAATCATGTCCTTCTAATTTAAACATATCGTCTGCAAATTTAGGTAATTGGCCAGTTCCTGTCATACTGTCAGCATTTGCTATAAAAGGTGGAAAAACCTCTTTATAACCATGTTCATCAGTATGTAGATCAAGCATAAAGTTAATAAGGCTTCTCTCTAACCTTGCTCCCGCACCTTTTAAAAATGTAAATCTGGTCCCGGTAACTTTACCGCCTCTTTCAAAATCAAGAATATCAAGTTCTTCGCCCAGATCCCAGTGGGCCTGAGATGCAAACTCAAATTTCCTTGGCTCTCCCCATTTTTTAACTTCAAGATTATCACTTTCATCTTGACCAACTGGAACACTTTCATGCGGAACATTTGGAATTATAAGTAATATTTGTTCCATTTTCGCTTCAATTTCTGTTAATTCTTCATCATAAGCTTTAATTCTATTAGAAACTTCTCTCATCTCAGTTATCAGATGTGATGCATCTTCACCATTTCTTTTCAACTGACCAATCTTATCAGAAGTAACATTGCGCCTATGTTTTAATTGTTCAGATTCATATAAAATATCCCTTCTTTTATCATCAAGCTTTTTAAATTCGTCTAAAGAGATATCTTTACCCCTCTTCTTAATAGCCTTTTCTACAATTGCTGGATTTTCTCTAATAAACCTCATATCTAACATCAGCAAAACCTCCTTTTCTTATTATATCTCATTGACTAAATAAAAAAACCCCCGCCCTTAATAAAACAGGGACGAGAGTTAAATACCCGTGGTACCACCCTGATGACAACTAAACTGCCACTCAGAAGGTTTATAACGGTACCTGACCGAACAGAATTACTTAAAATTTTCCTTCTGCCAACTCACAAGAGGATTCAGCTAATCACTGGCTGATTTTCAGCAACCATCAGCTCTCTGCATTTCAGTTTTCTAGCCTACTATGCTTGTATCAAAGTTGTTATTATTAATTTGTTAACAATTATATTATATCATTCTGGTAAATGCAAGTCATTTTTTATAAACTCTAGGTACTCTCTTTGTTATTCCACAGGTTATATCATAATTGATAGTATTTGCCCAATCAGCCATTTCTACAACAGAAATCTCTTCATTCCCCTGTCTTCCAATTAAAACTACCTCATCTCCTACTTTAGCTTCTGGAAGATGATCAACACTAACCATAAATCTATCCATACAGATTCTTCCTCTAATAGGTGCCCTTCTGCCATTTATTAAAACTTCACCCTTATTAGAGAGCAACCTATTATATCCATCTGCATAACCAACCGGGATTATCGCTATTCTTTCCTCTTTTTCAGTAAAATAAATAGTACTATAACTAACTCCGTGGTCAGGTGGTAGCTTTTTCAAATGAGAAATTCTTGCTTTCCAGTTAAGGATTGGCTTTAGACCATATTCTTTACCAACCTCAACTGAGGGCTGCATACCAAAGAGCATAATACCTGGTCTTACCATATCAAGAGCCAACTCTTGTTGATCTATAATAGCCGCACTATTTGCTACGTGTTTAATTGGTATTTGAATTCCTTCCTTTTCCAAACGGTTTAGCACCTGCAAAAATTTATTCCACTGCATCTTTGTATAACTTTTATCTTTCTCATCTGCTCTTGCAAAATGAGTTAAAAGGCCTTCTAACTCTAAAAAAGGACAATTTGCTGCTTTTTTGATAAATGGAACTGCATCTTCTGCTAATAGACCTAAACGTCCCATTCCTGTGTCAATTTTAACATGTATTTTTAGTTTTTTCTTTGCTTCTCTAGCTGCTTCATTTAACTCCACTAAAGTAGCCTCACTAGCTACTGTTTGTATTAAATCGTTATCTAAAACAACTGGATATTGCTCAGGAAAAATTTCTCCTAATACCTGAATGGGAACTTCTACACCAGCCTGACGCAACTCTGCTCCTTCTTCTGGAATAGCAACTGCCAACCTATCTACACCAAGTGTAACTAAGGTTTTAGCAACTTCTAATACTCCATGACCATAGGCATCTGCCTTTACAACTGCCATAATTAGTGTTTTACGTGGAACATTTTCTTTTAATTTCAAAAAATTATCTTTCAGCAGACCAAGATCTATTTCTGCCCAGACTGGCCGGGTAGGTTTATTTTCCATTAGCTACCCCTCCTCTTTAGTTTCTTTCTTTTTTTGTTCAACTATAAAGGTGGCCACATCATTACCATGTGTTCCACGCCCGAATCCAGCATCCATGCCTGAGGCGATAGCAATATCATTATTTACCTGTGTACCACCAGCAATAAGTATTAGCTTATCTCTTATTCCCTTCTCAACACAGAGATCGTGTAGTTTTTTCATATTTGTACGGTGAATGTCATTATGGGTAATAATAGTGGAAATTAAAACAGCATCCGCATTTACCTCGATAGCCGCATCCACAACCTTTTTAATTGGTACAGATGTACCCAGATAAGTCACTTTAATCCCATACTTTTCAATTCCACCATGCTTAATATCAATAATCTCGCGCATCCCAACAGAATGTTCATCATTACCGACCGTAGCAGCTACAATATTAATTGGGTTATTATCCACATATTCACGCAACTGATCATCAGGGAGTGCCTCTTTTTTCTCTGGTATCTCAAGATTTTCTATATCAATAGCAAAATCTACTCGTCCCTTTACTTCAACAAGTGTTCCCTCCGCTGGATGCATCACTTCTTTATGAATAACTTCTGCATTTTTAAGATTCATTTTCTCAGCAATTTTTAGGGCTGCTACTTCAGCAACATCTTCCGAAGCGGCCAGAAAAAGAGTTGTATTAACCCACCCATCGGCTGACCATTCTACCTCTGGTTTAAGGAGATTACCCTTGCGATATGGCCTATTTTCTGCTAGTCTCTTCTCCACATTATCTTCTTGATCCAATTCATCAATATAAGTAATTTTTTCTGGTTTATCTAATGTACAACCATCAATTAAATCACATGGTTTATCAATCTCTTCTGGCAAGTTATTATAGCCAAAGTGATCACAGACTGGGGCCAGATAATCATCATCTCTTGGCACAATTGAAGAAGCTGCCACTCCACCATCCATTTCTCTGGAGATTCCGTCACCATTACGCTCTGGATAACGACCAGAATCAACAAAAAATCCATCTGCAACAGCCTGAAAATATCCTCCATTATCAATTATCTCTTGCAAAAACAATATAGATCTTTCTTTAAGCTCCCTCGCTTCTTCTTTTAAAGAGCCATCCTTTTTTAATTCAATCATTTCTTGCATACCATCCATAGCTGCAAAAGCCTGTTTAGCTGTATCAACTGCCTGGATATTATAGTAATGCCAGGGCACATTTCTGCCTTCATCAGGTGTAATAGTACTTTGAATATCAGCAGAAGTGAGTTTGGATAACAATAAGTTCATGGTATGTGTAACAGTTGCTTCTCTTACAGATGATTCAATATATTTGGTATTCTGTTGAGCCCGAAAACGAAATCCTGCAAATAACTCCCTAAGCGCAACTGCATAAGGTAAATTCATTCTTAAATCTGGTGCAGGTGCTGCTGCGGGAGGGACTGTTGATAGGGCAATTTTATCTTTAGGGATACCCACTTTCAGAGAAAATAATGAGTTGATTGCATGCTGCACAAAGAGCTCAGGCATTACATTCCAAGCTTTCCTGGCAGTTGCATTAGCATTATGTGCACCATCAATCTGCAACATATCGACACCTGCCATTAATTTTTTAGCTACAGCAGCATCAACAAATGATCTGTACATATTAACATTACGGTAAAGCACATTATATTGAGGATCTTGATGGGCTCCATTAACTCCTTCTTCTGCAAAAAGAACTGCGATCTCCGGTCCGGCAACCCCACTTACATATGAGTGAAAATTCAAAGGACGTCCTACCTCATCTTCAATATAATCTAAAGCCTTTCTGGTCGCTCTAATTTGTTTGCGAGTAATTGGTATGCCCCCAACACCCTCTGGGGTCCCTTCAATTAAACCATCAAAGTGGCTCTGACCAGCAGTCCGAATTACCATCAGATGATCTGCGCCATGCCAGGCAGCCATTCTCATTCTCCGAATATCATCTTCAAAACGGCCTGAGGCAATTTCAGTGGTAATCACTGGTTCAGGTTGAGGATCAATCCCATTAAAACTCCTGGATGCAGGTAATGGGACATTATTAAGCAAGTTTTTTGAAGTATCAAAATAAGTAAAATCTCCAATTTTTTGTTCTGGCACTACTTTGCGCCAGGTCCAACCTTTTCGACGCGGTCGATAATTCTCAAGGTTATCTAAAACTGCTTCTATATCTATTTTTTCTGCTGGATTAAGTTTCATCTTTGCTCACCTCTTTCAAAAAGGGATCTTAAAGTTTTAAGCTCATATTCTCCGTTAGCAATAGCTTGACCCGCTTTTTGATAAGATATTTCTTCTTTTTCAGCCAGTTTAATTACAACATGACCAGCTCCTTTACCGAGCAATTCAGCTTCATAGACTTTATCTGCAATTGCTTTAGCAGCCAGGCTATCAAATCCCATGCGCAAAAGCACTGATCTTTCAATTGAAGGCGAAGTATGTGTTTTTGCCTGTTCAAGTAATGGATCGACAATTTTTTCCGTTAAATTCCAAAATTTTTGTTTTAACTCTTCATCTGACAGATTAGCCAGGTCTTTTCTTCTTTCTGCAAAATCATCGTCTCTTTTAATTCCCATTCTATCACTTCCTTTCTACAAATCTTTCTAATATATCTTCTCTAGCAATTGATTTTAAACCAAGCTGTAATGCTTGTTCAGGATATTTTTGACCCATCACACCAAGTGATGCCATAATATAGTTATGATCTATAAGAATTCGTGCTTCTTCAGGAGGGATTAGTTTTTTTATCGCTTCTCCCTTTACTTTATTCAATATTTTTTCACCATCAGTTAGACGAGTTAAAGCACCACCAGTACCAATAATCCATTTGACTGCCGTTAGATCTTTCCCTTCAGCAACAGTCTGACGGCCACCTGCACCATAAAAATCTCTTAATTGGCCAGCATGTCTATTGACAGCTGTCTTTGCCGCTATTTCTGCTAATTGATAAATATATTCTGCTTCTGCTTCGTCTCTTGGCAATGGTGCCAAATCTACTCTTTTATCAATTATTTTCTCTTTTTTTAAAATTTCAAAAACCTGGTCAGCATTTAAAAAGACACCAAGATCACCTTCCACTGTTCTTTTAGCCAATGGTTCTGGACTAATTAGAATTCTGCCAACTGAAGCTGAATCTTCAGTGACTGAATGTACATCAGTTGTCGCTCCCCCGACATCAATTGTAACTAGATTGGATATTTTTTGATATAATATTTTAGAAATTTCCATAACTGCTCCTGGGGTAGGTAACATCGGACTACTTAACATATCTTTAATCTTGTTCATCCCTGGTGCTTTTACAATATGTTTTGCAAATATCTGGTGAATTACTTTTCTAGCTGCTTCCACATTTAAGCGGTCGATCTCTGGATAAACATTTTCTGTGATCAATAATCTCTTTTCTGTTCCGGCAAACAATTCTTTTATTTCTGATTGAAGTGCACTATTACCAGCATAGATAAGAGGTGGATTAATTTTTAATTTCTTTAGAAGACTGGCATTATGTAAAATTACCTCTTCTTCTCCATAATCAACTCCACCTGCCAGTAAAATTATATTAGGATTTATCTCTTCAATTTCTTTTAAATGATATTCTTTTAACTTGCCAGCAGTTACCTTACGGATCACTGCACCGGCACCAAGTGCAGCTTCTCTTGCCGCTTTAACAGTCATATCTTTCACAAGACCGTGCACAGTCATCTTTAAGCCTCCTGCAGCACTACTTGTTGCCATAAATTCTTCCCATTCTAGTTTATCTATTGCTAACTTCTGCTTTAAATCCTCAATTGCACGCAAAAGACCTTCCATTACATCACCTGCCAGGACTGAAGTGGGCGCCAATCCTTGACCGATAAATTCTGCCTTCCCAGAATGCATACCCATAAATCCATTTACCAAGGTAGTAGTACTTCCTATTTCAGCAATGAGGAGATCTATTTTCATCAACTTAACCCCCGTCTATTGCAAGCTTTAATTCTTGCTTTAATAATTCTTTGACTTCCCCAACAGTTTTCTTAATCTCAGCAGCTATAAATTCAAGTTCAAAATTATTAATATTTTTTAAATCTGCTTTTTTAGCTAAGTTTTTCAAATAAGATAACTTAATACTATCCAAATCTAACTCTTTTGCCTTAATCTGAGCTGGATGTTCCGGAATAATTACAGATTTACCAGCCTCTTCAAGTTCAGGGTCACCATTTTTTACTATAATTCCATTTTCTCGAGCAAAATTAAGCTGAGCATAAGGATGTTTACCAGCACCTGTATATTCAGTCTCCTGTACAACAATAATCTGCTCCTCATCCATCTCTTGTGCTAGAGAAAACGCTGCAGCCAGTGAGGTATTGCCAGCAGGTCCTCTTTCCAGACCTTCAATCTGGGCTAATGCTTCTGTAATATAAAAGACTTCCCCCTGCTTTACAGTCAGATAACGATCCATATATCTTAGAGCTCGTGCTGCATTATAAGGAACATCTGCTCTATCTGGCCAGGTTGCAAAGGGAATACCAAAACCAGTATGACCTGTTGTAAATGATTTGCGATTAAAATCATAATCACTTGCCATATGTAAACCACTTAAATCTACACTTGCAGCAATAATTTCTGTATTTACAGCACCTGCTTTTATCATGCCTCGTGTTGTACCGGTTAAATTTCCGCCCCCTGCATTAGTAATTATCACTGCATCAGGTTCTTTATCTTCTTTTTCTTTTAATTGCTCAATAATTTCATAGCCAAGTGTCTCCACTCCAGCAATACCAAAAGGAGTATAAAGAGAGGCATTAAAGTAACCTGTATCTTCAAGTACTCGCAAAAAAGTATAGAACAACTCAGGCCCAACTGATAGTTGTAAAACTTCTGCACCATAGGCTTCACACTTTCTGCCTTTTTCTAAAATTTCTGGCTGGCCTTGGCCTCGACTATCAAATACTTCCTGTACAATAATAGATTTCAAACCCCGCATAGCGGCTTGGGAAGCTACTGCTGCACCATAATTTCCACTTGTAGCAGCAACTACTCCAGGATAGCCATGTTTTTGGGCATGATAAACTGATACCGAAGCCCTTCTTGCTTTAAAACTTCCTGATGGATTTGCTGCTTCATCTTTAAGAAAAATACGTGCCCCTTTTCCGGGAGGAGCCATTTTTCGTGCAAGTTTAGTAATATTTTTTAACTCTAGTAAAGGTGTATTGCCAACACCAGTCTCATTTTGGATATTTCTTATTTCTGAAAGTTGATAACCCACTTCTGACATCATCAATTCATAATCAAAAGCTATCTCACTCTGAGAAAATTGTTCATAGTTAATACCAACAGCTTTCTTCATGATTTCATTTTTTCTCGCCATCACTGCTTGATAATCATTAACTGGCATTATTCCACCTCATTTTCTGCTAAAATTTCTCTGATTTGTGGACCAACTTTTAAAATTTCTAATATTGGTCTGCCAAATTTATGTTCATAAGCTGGTTCAATTTTATTTAGTTTACCTTTTAACTTTCTGCCGGCAAAAGTCTTTATCTCCACCTCTTCACCTAACTCTGCTGCTTCTACCAAAAAGCCCTTTACCTTAAGCTCAAGTGGAACTTTTTTGGTATCATCAGGTACTTGTGGTGCTCTTTTGTCAGCTTCTAATACAGTTTGAAATATTTCTACCCAACTACCTGCAGTTGCTTTATTCATCTAGACCAACCTCCTTTATATACAAAAACAATAATTATTTTTTAAGGAGTTTGCGTAAATCTCCCATCATCGCTGAAGGTACTGGCAGATCTTTCATAGTTAACATCCCGGCTTCAGCATTGATAATCTGAGGAATCATATTTATTGCTGTCGCCATCGTACCTATCCCGCCAGGTATTTCTGGCTTATTTGCTAAATTAATATCAGGTTCACCTTCAATTTTAATATAATCGCCTGTATCTGTACCTTCTTTTTCTGGTTGAATTTGCTGAGGATGTTCCAGCACAATTAATTCTTCACCATCTTTTATTCCCCGGGCAATATGTTTACAGCCTGCAACCATACCCGGTTTTACTTTAACATGTGGTGTTTCTCTTTCAGTATTAGAAATAATTGCTTCTCTAGTTTCAACAATTTCATCAAGTTCCCAACCTAATCGATCTGCAATCATATTAATAGACTGTTGAAATCCGATATGGCCCACAATTTTACCTTCTTTTACACCCTTTTCAAACTCTTCTACTGTTGTACCTACACCCTGTGTCCGCATTACCGTTGGGCCAAAAGGTGAAAGATCATTTACCCGTGAAGCAGAAATTTTATTTACTACTGCACAAGCACCAGACATAGTAATAATTAAAAGATCAAGCACAAAACCAGGATTTATACCAGTTCCTAAAACTGAGACATCATTTTCTTTTGCAATTTCAGCAAGTTTATTAGCTAGCTTTTCATCCACAGCAGCCGGATAAGCAAGCTCTTCTGCAATACTAATTACATTTATCTTTTTATTAATTAATAATTCCAACTGAGGAAAAGCTTCTCTAACAAAAGAGGTTGTTGCGTGTAAAACAACATCTAATTCCTCCGTAAAAACTTCTGCTGGTTGATTTGATACTTTTACATTTAACTTTTTATCTAATCCAAGCAACTCACCAAGATCCTTCCCGGCTTTACTCTCACGATTTGCTACAGCTGCACGGATTTCAATTCCTTTTTTATCAACAAGAAATTTTGCCATGCCACTCCCCATTGAGCCTAAACCCCATAAGCCAACTTTAATTTTTTCCATAAATTTAACCTCCTTATATTTTAGAGACCCTGCAAAAAAATTATTCTTTTGGTAAAAAATATGGTATTGGAAGTTCTTTCATTGTTAATAATCCTGCTTTAGCATTAACAACTGTCGGAATCATATTTACTGCAATAGCTTGTGTACCTTTTCCACCTAATATTTCAGGTGTAATACCTAAATTTATATCAGGGTCACCAATAATCTTAATATAATCGCCTGTTTCAATCTTTTCTTTTCCTGGATGAATCTGTTGTGGATGTTCAAGTGTAATTACTTTTTCTCCATTCACTATTCCATAAGCAATATGCTTACAACCTGCAACCATACCAGGTTCCACTTTTACATGTGGTGTTTCCCGATATGTCTCTGAAATAATTGCTTCTCTTGTCTCTTCTATACTATCCAACTTCCAACCTAAACTATCAGCTATCATATGTATTGATTCAGGAAATCCAATATGACCCACAATCGTTCCTGCGTCAATTCCTTTTTTAAACTCTTCCGGTGTGATACCCACTCCTTGTGTTTTCATCACTGTCGGTCCAAAAGGTGAAAGGTCATTAATTCGAGATGCCATAATTTTTTCTACATCAAGACAGGCACCTGTCATAGTTAAAATTAATGTATCTAACACAAAACCAGGATTAATGCCAGTTCCCAGTACACTCACATTATTTTTAATGGCAAGTTTATCTATTTCGCCAGCTAGCTCTTTGTTTTGAGCCCATGGGTAGGCCATCTCTTCTGCAATTGTAATCACATTTAGACCTGCATTTAATATCTTTTCAATAAACGGATATACTTCTTTTGTAAATGAACTAGTAGCAAGTAGAACTAAATCAGCTTCAGATTTAGAGAAGTCAAATTCATCTTCAATGATGACACCTGTCTTATTTGTACCTATTACTTCTCCTAAATCCTTTGCAATTTTAGCTTGATGGTTATCAATTGCTCCCACAACTCTAATTCCTTTTTTTGTGGCAATTGTCTTAGCTATCCCAGCTCCCATAGCACCAAGACCCCAGGATATAATTTTTATTTCATCCATTGTTAGCCTCCTAATATCGATCTAATTATTTCATACTTTAATTATACCTGCTACTAGCTCATGATTCAATTAACATCTACTATTAAATAAATTATAATAATGGAAGAGGGACCCCCCAAAAAGGTCCCCCCCTTATTATTAATTAAACACTTGTTGTAGTTTCATTAATATCTTTTAAATAATAATCTTCAGAGGTAAAGAACTCGTCTTTTAATTTCTTGACTTCTCCACTTAATAATAAGATAGCTATCATATTAGGAATTACAATAGCAGCAAGGGATATATCAAGGAATTGCCACAATATTCTACCTCCACCTAAAGCCCCAACAAATACTGAAAGCACATAGACATATTTCATAATTTTACCACCTTTAGTACCAAACAAAAATTCTGCTTGCTTTTCACCATAATATACTAAAGTTATTACGGTAGATATTACAAAAAAGACTAGTGAGAGGGTAACTAGATTACTACCAATACTACCAAAATTAAGTGCAAATGCTTGCGCAGTCAGTGCCGAAGGATTGTCTATTGCACCAGGTTGTTTCCAAACATCAGTAGAAAGCACAACAAAAGCTGTTGCAGAACAAATAATTAAGGTATCAATGATAATACCTGACATTGCCCAGATTCCCTGTCTAACTGGGTGGTCTGTTGTAGCTGCGGCATGGGCAATTGGTGCTGTACCTAAACCAGCTTCATTAGAGTATACTCCTCTAGCAAAACCCCATCTAACCGCTGCCGCTACTGCTGCACCAACAAAACCGCCTACAGGTGCCATTGGTTGGAAAGCATGACCAAAAATTAAACCTAAAACTTCAGGTACTTTACCTAAATTCATAAATAAAATTATTAAAGCAGCGCCTACATATAAAGTTGCCATAAATGGTACGAATTTTTCTGCAAATTTACCAATTCTCTTAATTCCACCAATAACAACTAAACCAACTAGGACCATCATTATTAATCCTGAAATTACTGGACTAAGATTCCAGGCTTCAAATGCTGATGATGCCACTGAGTTTGCTTGCACCATTGTACTTGGAATAATTTCAAACATAAGTCCTGCTGCAAACCAGACACCAAGCCATTTCATATTAAGCCCTTTTGTTATGTAATACATTGGTCCACCTACAAATTCACCTTCGTCATTTTTTTCTCGGTATTTAATAGCAAGAGTTGTTTCAGTAAATTTGGAGGCCATACCCATCACAGCAATAAACCACATCCAAAAAATTGCGCCTGGACCACCGAACATAATAGCTGCTGGAACACCAACAATGTTTGCCGCACCTACGGTAGATGCTAAAGCAGCAGTCAATGCTTGAAATGGTGTTACAGTTCCTTCCCCTTTACTTTCTTTGAAGATACTACCAAAGGTCTGTTTTAAAATATACCCAGCATATTTAAATTGGAAAAAACCCATTCTAATTGTTAAATAAATTCCACCTAGACCTAAAAGTAATATTAGAGGTAGTCCCCATAACCAACCAGAAATTTTAGCGATAATGTCTAAAAAAGCATCCATTCTTTTCCCTCCTAAAATAATTTAAATAAGTTTGCAAACAGTCTCTTCTCTTCCAACTTATTTTCTACCTTACCCTACAATGGATTCTCCTAATAAATCACCCCCTTAAATACTAGTCATTTTCTAAGAGATTAAATATTGTCTTATAAACGAGCTTAGGTGCAACTTGAAAAGAATATTCTTTTTGCAGTCTTTCTGTAAATTGATGTGCATCTTTACCAAATGGACCAATATTAACAACAGGCAAGCTCAACTGCTGCATCTCTTTAAGTGGTAGATCATATGATTTCCCTAATGCTGGCATGTTTTCTTTAAGTGTATTAATTACTCCGTCATCTTTAGGTGCAGAAACGAAGCTTAGATCTGAAATATAGGGATAAAACTTTCTGCTAACAAGACGATATTCACAATCAACTTCATCAACTGCTTTGTTAACAGAATCTAATAGATTTTTTTCTTTCTTATTTTGACCTTCTACAAAAATGTGTGGGTAATAGGGAGGGGCATAATATACTATAATAACTGGTTCTTTATCTGACCATAATTTATGAACTTCTTCTACTATCTTTAAACTAATATCTCGATCATCTAATTCTTCCCTTTCTATGAGTTCATTAGCTAGTTTTTCTATTTTTTGGTCAAGTTCAACACCTATTTCTTCTTTCACCTTATTATAAAGTGTTTGATACGAAATGACCCTAGACTTCCAGGGAAGTTCCTTTATAGGATAGTTACTCTTTTGACAGAATATTTTATACTGTTTATTTAAATCTTCAATCACGCTCGCAAATGCTTCATCAGCGCTATTAATCAATAACTCTAAGACTTGATCAGGTGTTTTTTGATGGGTTGCATAGTTAAAATATAGAGTAGCAGTTCTACCGGTCTGTGCTGAATATTCTGGCTTTAAATCACGTTGCCTTAAAGTGACTGGAGGTAATGAGACTTCTCCTTCAGCAATATCACAAAAGTCAACATTTAAATTGATTCTATTTGTAATAGCACCTGCTAATTGATTTGGATCTATGCCATTATATGGTTCACCTACATGTGTTTCTTTACCAACCACATAAAAAGCAGGTAGAAGTTTACCAACTGTGCCAATGTAGATATATTTATTTTCATCTCCTTTAAAACGTGGAGCCATATAATCATTATCAATTACTGCCTGATATTCAAATCCTTCTTTCTCTCGCAATTCGACTAATTCAGGCACAACAGAAAGCATACCTCCTGAATTACCTTCTTCATCACCGACTGCAGCAAAAATTAAGTTACCAGAGAATTCTTTAATATTTTTAGTGATAGCCTCAATGATACTGATAAAAGTGGCAACTCCACACTTCATATCAAAGATACCTCGTCCAAAGAGATAATCACCTGAAGCTAAGTCTGCTTTTGCTTCTTTAGCTAAGGTAACTTCTTTTAGTTTATCAGTCAGTTGCAGTGGATCAGTTGCATAATCTTTAAATGCTCCATAATCTGAAATACCCACTGTATCTGTATGAGCAATTAAAATTAATGTTTTATTATTTTCATCTTTTTCTCCTTTAACCATAGATACTATACTATCCCTATTTAGGTCATCATCAATAAAATTTAGCTTGTATAAGTAATCAGGATTATTTTTAAAGTAGGGAAGTTGACTTAGCTTTTCATAAACCTTTGCCGTCATATCCAATTCGCTTTTTGTTCCAACCACGCTTTTTATATTTGTAAGTTCAATTGTTAATTCTTCAATATTTTTTGCTAAATTACTAAACATTAAATTAACCTCCTGCAAATTATTTTTCAAGGTAATTAAGGGCAGTTAAAACATGTAATGCTGTACCCTTTTTTAAAACAGATTCATCAACATCAAAATCAGGATTATGATGAGGATTATTACTACCTTTTGTTTGATCACTTATACCCAAAAACATAAATGTACCAGGTATTTTTTCTTGATAATAGGCAAAATCTTCTCCCGACATAACTGGTTTATCTGAAAAAACATGCTGCTTTTTAAATAAATTTTGGGCTGCTTTTCTAGCTATTTCAGTCTCCTTTATTGTATTAATTGTGGGAGGAAAAGCATAAAGGTTCTTAAAACTAAATTCCAGACCATGTTGATCAGCTACTGAGTTACCAATCTTTATTATTTTATTAATAATATTTTTCCGTACTTTTTTATCAAAAGTCCTAATCGTACCTCTTAACTCCGCTTTATCTGGTATTACTCCCCAATCTGCTTTAGAATCAAACATCTCAACACTAACTAGAGAAGGATCACGAGTATCTACT
Source organism: Halanaerobiales bacterium (assembly GCA_016278485.1). Classification (GTDB taxonomy): domain Bacteria; phylum Bacillota; class Halanaerobiia; order Halanaerobiales; family Halanaerobiaceae; genus JADQBT01. The sequence continues at coordinate 14,284 of JADQBT010000034.1, read as the reverse complement.
TCTCTTGCATTCATCTTATAAATATGATTAACTAATTCAGTTGCCGCTAGCAGCGGATCACTTGTCTCATGGGGCATTGAACTATGCCCACCTCCACCGATTAGGCTTAACCAAAAATTATCAACAGATGCCATCATCGCTCCATCATTAATCATTACCTTACCCGATTCAATAGGTGACCAGACATGTAAACCATAGATAGCATCAACATCATCTAAAACACCTGCCTTACAGATTAACTTTGCACCACAACCTCGTTCCTCATCTGGCTGAAAAATTAATTTAACTTGACCAGCAAACTCGCTTTTCAATTCTACTAATATTTGCGCTGCACCAAGTAACATGGCAATATGTGCATCATGACCACAAGCATGCATTAAACCCTCATTATTAGATCTAAATCCTTCTCGAGCAGGGAGATGCTTAGCTGAATTAGATTCATTCACTAAAAGTGCATCCATATCCGTTCGCAAAGCAATTGTTTTTTCTTCAGTAGCAACCTTAGTCCCTTCAATAATACCAACTACTCCGGTAGGACCATGCTCTTTTTTAATATTTTCTCCTAATTTATCTAGTTCTTCTTTAATATCTTTTCTAGTATAAAGGTTTTTTTGAACTTTAATATTCATTTTTTCTAATTCTTGCACGATGAATTTTGCCGTTTCATGTTCGCAGAGACCTGGTTCAGGATTTTGATGAATTTTTCTTCTGTATTCAATTAATTTCTCTTGCATTTTCTCTGCTTTTTCAATTATATTTCCGACAACTTCTTCTCTCATAACCACCCTCCTAATTATGATATTTTTAAAGTCGATTGTCGACTAAAATTATATTTGATAATATCTTTTATATTACTATTATTCATTAATAACCAAAAAAATCCTGCAAGTTTTTTGACTATTTTTCCTATTTTTAACTTTATATATTTAAATGTAATAACCATAAAAAAAGAAGGAAAGCAAATTGCCTTCCCCCTCTACTTGCAACTTATTAAGTTTTATTATCTTTATTCGCTCCAGGTATCTAATACATCAGTCAGTGCTAGATAGTCCATGTCAAAAGCCTCAGCTACTGCGCGATAAGTTATTTTACCATCATAAACATTTAAACCTAAAGCAAGAGAATAGTCATCTAACATAGCCTTTTTATACCCCTTATTTGCTAACTGATATGCATAAGGAAGTGTTACATTTGTCAAAGCATAGGTAGATGTCCGAGCCACAGCACCTGGCATATTTGCTACTGAATAATGGATTACCCCATGTTTAGTAAAGACCGGATCATCATGTGTTGTTGGATGAGTAGTTTCAATACAACCACCTTGATCTATTGCAACATCAACAATAACAGAACCCTCTTTCATCTCTTTAATCATATCTTCTGTAACAAGATGTGGTGCTTTTGCTCCAGGAATTAAGACAGCTCCAATTACTAAATCGGCATCTTCAATTTCTTCTAAAATATGATAAGGATTTGACATTACTGTTTTTACTCGACCATTAAAAACATCATCAATATAACGCATTTTTTCTGCATTAATATCCATAATTGTTACATCAGCACCAAGACCAACTGCCATTTTCGCAGCATTCATACCAACGATTCCACCACCAATAACAACTACTTTAGCTGGCTTGACACCAGGAACTCCTCCTAAAAGTACTCCACTACCACCTTGTGGTTTTTCTAAAAAGCGGGCACCTTCTTGAGTTGCCAATCGACCTGCAACCTCACTCATCGGTGTTAAAAGAGGCAGTGAGCCATCTCTTAACTGGATAGTCTCATACGCAATTGAAACAACTTTCTTTTCACGCAAAGCTTTTGTTAAATTTTCTTCTGCAGCCAGATGTAAATATGTAAAGAGAATTTGTCCTTCTTTAAAATAATCATATTCTACTGGCAGGGGTTCTTTCACTTTCATAATCATATCTGCTCTAGCAAAAATATCTTCAGGATTTTTAACTATTTCAGCACCAGCTGAAATATATTCCTGATCACTAATGCCACTACCGAGTCCTCCATTTTCTTGCACAAGTACTTCATGACCTGACTTTTTAAAACCTTCAACACCAGCTGGAGTAATAGCTACTCGGTTCTCGTTATTCTTTATCTCCTTTGGCACACCAATGATCACTATAAATCATCTCCTTAATGATAATGTTCTTATGACCACTTACTTACTTATCTTATTCTTGAAAAGTAAGAATACTCCTGCTAGCTTATTTTTTTATTATTGTACCTGTTTTTCCGGCTAAGCCATCTTTTGCTTTTTCTAATGAAGTAATTAAAGATTTTCGGCCTGTTTTAGCATTAGCAAACTTCATGGCAGCTCTAACTTTTGGTAACATACTACCCGGTGCAAAATGACCTTCTTCAATATACTTTTCAGCAGTTGGAATATCAAGTTCTGATAACCATTCTTCGTCTTCTGTGCCAAAATTAATAGCTACTTTTTCGACAGCAGTTAAAATAACGAGCAGATCAGCATCAAGTAATTCAGCAATTTTTTCACTGGCAAAATCTTTATCTATAACTGCAGGAACACCTTTTAAGCTATGTCCTTCTCTTATTACTGGTACTCCACCACCACCACAGGCAATTACTACCTGACCATTATCAACTAAGTTTCTTATAATATCTTTTTCGGCTATGTCAACTGGAATTGGACTAGGTACTACTCTTCTATAGCCTCGACCAGCATCTTCAATCATATCATAACCTTTTTCTTCAGCCATTTTATCTGATTCTTCTTTTGTATAAAAACTACCAATTGGCTTAGAAGGATTTTTAAATGCTTGATCCTTTTCATCCACAACAACTTGTGTCACAATTGCGGCTACTGATTTATTTATATTTCTAGCGTGTAATTCTTCACCTATTGCATTCTGTAAGTGAAAACCAATATAACCCTGGCTCATAGCTCCACATTCTGGAAAAGGCATCTCAGGCGCTTCACCAGCACTTTCAAATGCTAAGTTAATCATACCTACTTGTGGACCATTACCATGTGCCATAATAATTTCATGACCATCTTCAATTAGATCGACAATTGGCTTAGCAGTATGTTTTACTGCTTCTCTTTGCTCTAATGGAGTTTTACCTAAAGCGTTACCACCTAGTGCGATTACTATTCTTGACATAATATCATTCTCCTTTTAAAAATTATTTTCTAAGCAATCTTATTAATTACTTATATAAAGTATCCTATTTGATTATATAGTTTCTATAAATTGAATGTCAAGCATTTGTACAAAATTCTGACAAAAAACTGCCTGTAATATTAAAAATATATCACAGGCAGTTAATTAAATATGAATTACACGGTGTAAAAAATCTTTTGTTCTGGAATGTTCTGGCTTATCAAATATTTTCTCCGGATGACCCTCTTCCACAATTTTTCCTTCATCCATAAAGATAACTCGATCTGCTGCTTCTCTAGCAAATCCCATTTCGTGTGTTACAATTGCCATTGTCATTCCCTCAGCAGCAAGATCATTCATAACCGAAAGAACATCTCCCACCATCTCAGGGTCAAGCGCTGAAGTAGGTTCATCGAAGAGCATAACATCAGGTTCCATCGCTAAGGCTCTGGCAATTGCTATTCTTTGTTTCTGACCACCTGATAGCTGAGCTGGATAACTGGTTGCTTTTTCTACCAAACCTACTTTTTCCAATAAACTAATCGCTCTTTTTTCAGCCTGCTCAGATGTAATTTTTTTTAATTTTTTAGGTGCAAGTGTAATATTTTCTAAGACATTCATATGACTAAACAAATTAAACTGTTGAAATACCATCCCCATATTCTCTCTTAATTTGTTAATATCATGCTCATTATCTGTAATCGATATTCCTTCAAATATTATTTCTCCCCCTGTTGGTTCTTCTAGTCTATTTAAACATCTAAGCAAAGTACTTTTACCAGAACCACTGGGTCCTATCACAACCACAACTTCTCCCTGGTGAATAGTTAAATCTATATTTTTTAGTACGTGTAATTTCCCAAAATGCTTGTTTAACTGCTTAATTTCAATTAATGGCTTAAGTTCGGGCATCTGTATTCATTCTCCTTTCAAGCATACCTATCAGTTTAGAAAAAGTAAATGTTATTACAAAATATATTAAAGCAGCTACTATTAAAGGTTCAAAAGGCTGAAATGTATTACCCCTAACTGTATCTGCATTATACATTAAATCATGAATACCAATAATAGAAACAATGGCTGACTCTTTAATGACAGCAATAAATTCATTGCCTAGTGCAGGAAGTATATTTTTAAATGCCTGCGGTAAAACTATTTTTTTCATTGATAAGCCATGGGGCATACCAAGTGAACGAGCGGCTTCCATCTGCCCCTTATCTACAGCCTGAATTCCTGCTCTAATTATCTCGGCCACATAAGCACCACTATTAATAGATAAAGCAACTGCTCCAGCCATAAAATCACCAAAATTTTGTCCAAGTGCTGGTATATCTGGAAAATGAATGCCGATCATAGGTAGACCATAATAAATAATAAATAATTGCACTAAAAGAGGAGTACCTCTAATAAATTCAATATAAATAGAAGCTACTCCTTTTAATAAAATATTTTTAGATATTTTCATAAGAGCCAAAAATACTCCAATGACAGTTCCCAAAGCAACAGTAAACAATGCCAGTAGTATTGTTATTTTTGCTCCATTTATAAAAAACATATGATAATTTGTTAAAAATGAAAAATCCACTTTATAAATCCCTCTCCTTCTCGACTGGTAATATACTAGCTGCATCTGGCATTAAATACGTAGTTAATTTAGCCTCCACACCCTCAGTCACTATTTCCATTGCACTTTTTAAATTTTCCACAACTTTCAAATTTGTCTTTTTAATTGCCTGATTATCACTTACTAATATTAAATTAATTTTTTCCATAGCTTTAGTAATTAAATAACCTGAATAATATGCTATTGTAAAGTTATCCAACATAAATGCTTCTCTTTGTCTATTGTTGGAAAAGTCATTAATCATTTTCTCTACTCCAGGATGGCCAAAACCTTCACTACATTTAGCTAGTAAAATTACATAGCCATTCTTTTTAACAACACTGGCTGCATTGATTAGTCCCTTTGAAGCTTGATAGAGATTGATATCCTTTGGAAATCCACCACAAGAAGCAATTACAAGATCTGCTTTTTTATCTATTGAATAATCAAAGTTTTTACTTACTATCTTACAACCTTCTTGATGTGCTTTAAGAAAGTCACCTGCCACGACTGCATCTATCTCTCCTTTTGCATTTGGTATTACATTCAAAATAAAACTAGGTCTAATAAAATTAGTTGCTTCCATCATATCTAAATGCACAGGATTTGTTTTTAAATTGCCGCTTTTGACAGTCTCTTTGATTTCCCCTGCATCGGTTAAAGCGAGTGCATGGTTAGCCATGATAGTCTGATAACCTGCTATACCAGGTAGTATTGATTTTCTTCCACCAGACCAACCTGCCAAATCATGATAAACTATCCCACCAGTTACAATAATTTGATCAGCTCCATATACATCTTTATTAAACCAGAGTGGTGTTCCCAAAGAAGTCTGGCCAAGCCAAACTAATTGACTTTTATCATTGCAATCGTGATCAATTAATACAAACCTTTTAGCTAGATCTTTTCCTATCAATTTTTCCTTTTCAGCTTCACTGTGTTTTCTGTGTGAACCAGTAGCTGCAATCAATTTAATGTTTTGATCTGGAATACCTAATTTATTAATTCTTTCAATAAGGATTGGTAAGAAAATGTTAATCTGCTGCCAACTTCTTGTAATATCAGATATAATTATGGCAATTTTGTCGTCTTTTTTTAGCATATTTTTTAGCTTTGGAGATCCAATAGGATTATTAAGTGCATGTTCAACTATTTTAGTTAAAGATCTACTCTCAGTCTCAACTTGATTATTAATTAGTTTATCAATTTTTATAGAACCCTGCCAGTTATCACTTATAAATTTGACTTTCTCTTTGCCATACTTAAGGTTAAAGTAACTCATCTTTAAACCACCAACTTTTCCCTAAGTTCACCAATAAAATCATCAATTCTAATTAAAGCTTCTTTAATTAAAGCAATATCTTTGGTACAAGCAATTCTTACGAAATTACCAGTCTGGTCTCCAAAATCTGAACCTGGTAGAACAAAAACATGCTTGGTTTTTAACAACTTTAAAGTAAACTCAGTACTTTTTAATCCACTAGCGGATATATCAATAAAATAATAGAAAGCTCCCTCAGCTTTTACTGATTTTAACCACTTTGAGCTTTTTATGAACTGCCAGGTCTTTTCTACCCGCTTAGCAAATTTATTAACTATTTCTCGACTAATTGATTTTTCTTGCCTTAAAGCAGCTAGTGCAGCCCGCTGTGAAATAGTTGGTGCTGAATAACAAACTCCTTCGTTAATCTGTTTAATAGCATCTATAATCTCTGCAGGTGCTATTACATAACCAACTCGCCAACCAGTCATAGCAAATATTTTAGAAAAACTATTAAAAATAATTGTTTTTTGATATTTAGCTTGGGCTAGTGATTTAATTGATTTAAACTTATTTAAGTAATCAAAATTTGCATATACTTCATCAGATAATATAATTATTTGATGCTTTTTTGCTAAATCAATTAATTTATCTAAGACCTCATTTGACTGAATTACACCTGTTGGATTATGAGGACTATTTATTAAAATAGCTTTTGTATTTTTATTAATCAAATCATCTATGTTGGCTAGATCTAGTTGATAACCATTTGCAGCATTAGTCTCTGCTAGCACAGCTTTACCACCTGCTAATTCTACTTGTGAAATATATGGGGGGAAATAAGGAGCAGGTATAATAACCTCATCATCTGGGTCAAGGATTGCTTCTAATGTCAAGTAAGTCCCATGACAGGCTCCTACTGTTATCATTAACTCATCTTCATTTATTGTGATACCGTCTTTTTTAAAATGATAATTAATTATTGCCTGACATAATTCCTTATCACCTTGAGGATGACTATAATGAGTATATCCAGCTAGAGCATCAGCAGTTGCTTCTTCAATAACAGCAGCGGCTGTATCTAAGTCAAGATCACCTATAGTTAGATTAATTAAATTAGCTTGATTATTTAGCAAATCATTAACCCCAGAAATAAAAGTCTTATTATTAATTTGATATTTTTTAGCCAACATAGATTTCATTGATAAATCACCACTTTAATTAGATTCTGTTAATTCTGTAGCAGCCTGAATAAATTCATTAACCTTGTCTTCAGCCATTAATTTTTCTAGAGTTTGATTTATTGATGCTAATAATTCAGGTGTGTTCTGTTCTACTGCTACAGCAATACCGTCTTCTTTGCCAAGAGAAACAGGTGCCACTGCCAAATCATCATTTGCACTTGCATAAGCAGTTGCCACAGGTTTTACTAATATAATGCCATCTATTTTATTATACTTTAACTCCATTACTAGATCTGTAATTTTACTTAAAGCTTTTACTTCACCTGCATCAACTTTTGTCTTAGCTATTTTTTCCTGAACAGTTGCTTTTTGAGCTCCAATTTTAAGACCTGCTAAATCTTCTATGGTTACTAATTCTTCTGCCTGATCTGCTTTAGCTAAAAATTTCTGTTCAGCTTGATAATATTGAGTTGAAAAATCCACACTCTTTTTTCTTTCTTCAGTTGGTACCATACCAGCAATTATTAAATCTATATTACCTGTCTTAAGTGCAGCTAATAATCCATCAAATTTCATATCTTTAATTTCAAGTTCAACACCTATCTCTTTTGCTATTTCTTTAGCAATATCAATATCAAAACCTACAATAGTGTCTTTCCCATCAATTTGTTTATGAAACTCATATGGTGGATAATCTGCAGCAGTTCCTAAAACCAATTTTCCCTTTTCCTTAATCTGATCTAATTTACTCATTTCTTCTGCCATAACTACTGAACCTACCAAGGTCATCACCATTAATACTAATACCATTACTAATCCAATTTTTTTCATTATAAATCCTCCTTTTAATTATCCCTTAAAATACAACAATAAATAACAACAAACCCCCGCCTCTAAAATAGAGACGGGGGTTTTTCCCGTGGTACCACTCTGATTAACAATAATATTATTGTCCACTCATTACTATAACGCCGCAAAGCGATTTTACCTACTAAATTCAGTAAAACACCTTCAGGATGCGGTTCAATCAGATTAAAGTCTGGACTTTCACCAACTCCAGCTCGCTTTTCTTTTAGCTGATCTACTCTTCCCTTCACAGGTTTTATTAAATGCTATTTAGATTTTAAATAATTATACACATAAACTCATAACAATGCAAGTAAAATATAAAAGTTTAAATATTCAGATAATAAATAGTTAAAAACCAGACCTTTACCACAGCCTGGTCTCTATTATAAATCTAAACTTTAATTATTTAGAATAAAGATTTAAATCTCAAATTTTTCTATTAACTTCTCTAACCGAAACGCTCTATTTGAAAGATTATCTGCTCTTGCAGCAACTTCTTCTACAGAAGCACTCTGTTCCTGGCCTGCTGCTGCAACCTCTTCAGCACCGGCTGCCGTTTCTTCAGAAATAGCTGCTATATTTTCAATGTTTGATACAATTTCATCACTAAATACATTTGACTTTTTTATAACTTCAACAGAATCATCAATTACCCCATCAATTTCTTTTACTTTTTCATTTATTTCATCAAAAGATTTATCTGCTGAATCTACCACATTCTGACCGGTTTGAACTTCTCTGGTACCTATCTCCATCTGTTCTCCAGCTTCATTAGTCTTTTCTTTAATCTGGACAATTAAACTTTTAATTTTATCTGCAGAATCTGCTGATTCTTCAGCCAGTTCTCGAATTTCATCAGCTACAACGCTAAAACCTCTTCCAGCTTCTCCAGCCCGGGCTGCCTCAATAGCAGCATTTAATGCCAGAAGATTAGTCTGCCCTGCAATATTATTAATAATATCGATAATAGCATCAATCTCATCAGAAAGTTTTTTAAGTTGTGAAATATCTTTAGCAACTTCTGTAATTGATGCGTTGATTCTATTCATCTGATCTTTTACTTCTTTCATATCTTTCCGACCTGTACTGGATGCCCTGGTTGTCTGGTCAGAAATTTTTTCTATTCTTTTATTTATACTATTAAGTCTCTCTAAACCACTTGATAAACTCTGCACTTTTGCAGTTACATTTTCTACACTTTTAGCTTGATCTTCAGCACCAACAGCTACTTCTTGAATAGAACTTGCCACCTGTTGTGAAGTAGCACCTGTTTCTTCTGAAATAGCCTCCAAGTTATTAGCTGTATCAATTACATCATCTGAAGTATCTTTAATATTTTCTACAAGATCCTGCAGTTGATTGACCATATCATTAAAATTGGCAATAAGAATACCAATTTCATCTTTTCTTTCCATCTTCATTTCAAAGGTTAAATCACCTTCAGCTACTTTTTCCATCTTCTCTGTTAACATTAAAATTGGTTTAATTAAATATCTTCTAATAACAAATAAAATTGTCAAGCTGGTTATAAGCATAATAATTAATGATGTAACTAAAATCTGTGTCCTTACATTTGCCGTTGCCTGATATGCTTCCTCTACGGGAATTTGTGCCATTACTGCCCCTTCTATCCTTGGTAAATATGTATACGATGCCAATCTTACTTCACCATTAAATTCATATTCTAGATGGCCATTTTCATTACCTAAAACTGTTTCAAGATTAAATTCCTGAGAAAGGTCATATCTATCCTCTACATAATGGTTGTCTTTATGGGCAATAATTTCACCTTGCTCATTAACAATAAAAGCATACCCTTTTTCCCCTATTTCAATCTGCTCAACAATATTATTAATGGTAGCTAATGCCAGGTCTGCTCCAATGACCCCAACTAAATTATTATTTTCATTAAATACTGGTTTAGCGGCAGTTATTAATAATTTGTCTGTACCGCTCTCTCTACGTACATTGCTCCATACTAAATCCCCCTTATTAACAGCAGACTGATACCAGTCACTACTGTCGGGTGAAGTTAAAAAGTAGATATCATCGAGCACTTGATAATCTTCTTTTAAAATTGCAAAAAAATTGGCTGCTGAATCTTGTTCCCCGCCTTCAATTATTGCTTCCTGATGTGAGACAAGGTTTACAACATTTTCAACTTCCAGCAGAAGCGCTTCCACTTCCCCTTCTAAACCTTCTGCAATACCTAAGTTGCGTTCCCTGGCAAGCTCAGTTATTTCTTTTGAGACAGTATTGTTTATTTGCCAACCCATGCCCAGCATTGTTAAGGCTAAGATGATAAAGATCAATAAAATAATTTTTGTATTTATACTTTGTCTAATATTTACTTTACCCATCATCCCCGATAATTTTTGCTTGGCTTTCATTTCATTACCCCCTGAATGTATATTAAGCTCTCATTAATTTTAAAAAAATATTAACTAATTTTGGATCAAATTGTGTGCCAGAACATTTCTTAATTTCAATTAATGCTTCTTCTTTACTTGCAGCCTGCTTATATGAACGATCATGTGTCATTACATCAAAAGTATCCACAATCGCAATCATTTTGGCAATTAAAGGTATCATATTTCCTTTAATTCCCCTGGGATATCCTTTACCATCCCATCTTTCGTGATGTGATAAAACTCCATCTGCTACTGCTGCTAAAGCCGGTACTGATTTCACAATCCTATAGCCACTTTCAGGATGACCTTTTACTATCTCATATTCTTCCTCTGTTAATCTACCGGGTTTAGTTAGAATATTTTCCGGAATTGCTACCTTCCCAATATCATGTAATTTAGCCAATAACTTTAATTCATTTAATTTATTAGCACTCAGGTTAATCCTTGTACCAAATTTAACTGCCAGATTGATCATTCTTTTAGCATGGGCAGCTGTTTCATGAGTTTTTTCATGTAATGTTATCTCAAGTGTAGAAATAATCGAATTACTGATACTCTCACTCTCAGCAATTTTATTTCTATACATATTATCTTCAACTTCCTTGAGAACTTGATCTATATTATCTGTTTCCTCTTTCACAGTAGCAATACCAAGGGCAATACTAAGTTTAATAGGACTTGTATCAGTCTGTGAACAAGATTCTTCTATTCTATTACAGATTTCATTAGCAGTTTTTGGATTGGTCTTTGGAAGCAAAACTGCAAATTCATCACCACCCAGACGGGCAATAATATCTTCTTTTCGACAACAATTTTTTAAAATTTGACCAGCTTTTTTTAAAAAAAAGTTTCCTTTTTGATGTCCAAATGCATCATTTACAAGTTTTAGACTATTCATATCTCCCATTATAATAGATAAGGGGAATTGCCTTTCCGTATTTAATCGTTTTAACTCTTCTTCAAAAAAAGCCCTATTATATAATCCGGTCAATTTATCATGGAAACTTAAATACTCCAGCTTTCCTTGCAATTTTTTTTGTTCAGTAATATCTAATAAAAAATATAAATGAGCTTTTCTACCTTTATATGTAATAATTGACTGTCGGCAATCAACCCACTTTTCAGTAGGAAAATTAAGTAATCTTGTTCCGCCATTAGAATTATTTTTGATAAAATTCGTAATTTTTTTGCCAATGACTTCACTTTTTGGTAGATCGACTATTTCCGAAAACAGATCATTAGCATAAATAATTTTTGTTGCCTGTACAATACAGATCCCCGCTGGACTACTTTCAGCAAGAGCATAGTAATTTTCTTCTGCCAACCTGGATAAACTCCGAATATTCAGCAAGTTTTCAATACGATTTAAAAGTACTTCTTTTCCTACTGGCGTTTTAATCAGATCATCTATAATAATAGAATATTGAGCATAGATATCAGCAACAGGCATATTTGAACTTATCAACAAAATTGGTAGATAGTAAGGTTCTGCCTGTTTTTTATACTCTTCAAGCCAGGATTCATGTTTAAATATAGAATTTTCGTCAATTATTATTAAGTCGGTTTTTCTCTCTAACTTAATTAAATCATTAAAAACATTTTTATATTTTTTCTTTAATAATTTTTTTAATAAGTAACGATTTTCCTGGTGTTCCATTAATAATAAAATATTATGCTGATTCATTTATTTCACCGATTTTCCTCTCAGAAATTATTTCTAGAGTACCACATAAGATTCCACACAACCTTTGCAAACTATCTATTTAATTAACATTTCTAAAGGCACGTTTAGAGCTCTAGCTATCTTTTGAAGATTTTTTATATTTGGACTCTGCAAACCATTTTCTATATTACTTAAAAAGGACTGGGCTATTTCTGCATTTTTGGCTAGAGAATTCTGGGTTAATTCATTTATTAATCTTATTTTTCTTATATTCTCACCAATTTTTGCCATTTACATCTTCCCCCTTTCCATGTTATTCTACCATTATAGACAATAGTTTTCAATCATTATAATGTTTATTTGAGCCAAAATTTTTATTTTTTTAACAAAAATAGCCAAAATCAACTAGGACAAAAGTCCTAGTTTAGGGTTACTAAACTTTATAAAAAGTGATATAATAAAAATATCATTATAATGATAAAGGAAGGTGATTAAAATTAATGTAGGAAATCGCCTTAGATTACTTAGGAGAGAACGGAATTTAAGTCAAAAAAAATTGGCTGAAAAGACAGGTATTAGTCAATCTTTTATTAGTTCAATTGAATCTAATAAACAATCACCTACTGTTAATTCTTTAGAAAGACTCTGCTTTTTTCTTGGCATTGACCTGGCTGATTTTTTCAACCAGAGTGAAGTGACAATACCAGAACATCTCAAACCATTATTTAAAAGATTGAAATACATGACTCCAGTTCAGGTTAAACATCTTACAAATTTTATTACCAGTCTAAATGAATCTTAAAATAGAAAAAGAGCCTATCATTATGATAGGCTCTTTTTCTATTTTCACTTTTTTAACTACTTAGATATTAATTGTTATATCAGCATTTTCTCTTAAATCCTGAACATATTTTGACCAGGCTTGGCTTTGTTTTTGATTTAAAAGTTGTTTTCTTAATTGATCTTTTACTTCAGCAAAAGATTTAACTCCAGAAGCTTTACTATCAGTTACTTTAATAATATGATAGCCAAATTGTGTCTTAACAATTTCACTAACTTCTCCAACCTCTAACGCAAAAGCTGCTTTAGCGAAAGTCGCATCAAGACCTTGTTGGTTTTCTGTAATATAGCCAATATCTCCACCATTTTTAGCTGATGGTCCAGTAGAATTTGCTTTAGCTATTTCAGCAAAAGATCCTCCCTTATTAATTTCTTTTAATACTTCTTCTGCTTTACTTTTATCTTCAAAAAGAATATGACTTACTTTTTTCTGAGCTGGAACTTGGAACTGTTTTTTATTGTCTTCATAAAACTTTTTTAGTTCTTCATCTGTAACACTAACATCAGCTACAGCTTCTTTCTGAAGTTTTTCCACTAAAAAATTATCTTCATTACGCTCAAAGAAAACATCACGATACTGATCAAGTGACTCAATACCTTCCTGAGCAAGAGCTTTTTCTAATTGTTCATCATTCAGTTTGTTTTGTTGTTTAAGAGCACTAACTTGATCATTAAATAACTTTTCTTTTTCTTTATCAGATATTTTAATGCCTTTTTTCTTAGCTTCTTGAACCAATAACTTATTAATAATCAACTGATTAACCTTTAATTTGCGATACTCATTAATTACTTCCTGGCCTGGTTTACTCTGTAACAATACAGATGCAAACTCTTGATCAGTCTGTAATAATTTCATCATTAACTGTCTTATATTTGCAAACTGATCTAATTCTGTCATACTTATTTCTTCACCATTAACAACTGCGGCTACTTTTGGAGTAACATTTGCCTGTGTCTGTTCAGCATCCTGTGCAAAAATTGTAGGAACAACTAAAAGCAAAAGAACTGCTGCAATAACTAAAATATTCTTTCTTAAACGCATCTTTTCACTCTCCTGTTTTAATAATTTGAAATCACTGTATTCATAATTCAAGAAAATAAGGTTAATACCTTCTTTTTCAACGCAATAACTGCTTCCATATTAAAATTCTAATCTTATTTTAATATTATATCTATAACATGGAAAATGATCGGTAAATTACCGATCAAACTCTAACTTACTTATATTATACCATTTTCAAAATAATATTAATAGAGTCAATATTATCCAATCAAATTAATAAAAATGGCTCCCCGAGCAAGACTCGAACTTGCGACAAAGTGATTAACAGTC
>JADQBT010000001.1 GCA_016278485.1 Halanaerobiales bacterium | reverse complement strand
CTTTAAGGAATCCTCGTTCGTGACTGTTAACGAACGGGCGGGGAGGATGTCAATTTTAACTTTACAGAAGGTGTATTCAGTTGGATTAGTCGAAATGTAGAAGGAAATGGTTTTGACAACTTAGAATTGATTTCTATTAAAGGAATTAATACTAATATTACGGATTCTGAAGTAAAGCAAGGCAATAACTTGCAACTCAAATGGTATTTTCCGGAGAGTTCAGGCAGGACTTCATTTTTAATCAATTATAGAGCAAATGGTGGCCTAATTACCCAGAATAATAAAAATATAATTGACTGGCAAGCAGTAGGTGAAGAATGGCAAGTCCCAATTCATAATTTGCGGGTAGAAATTAAATTACCTCAATCAGTTAATAAGATTGAGGCTTCGCCTACAAAAGACATATCGTCAATAACAGCAGATAATATCATTTTCAAAAATAAAAAATTAATTTCCGGTCAGCCATACAGAATTAATCTTTCTTTCCCATTAATTATAAAAACTAATAGAACTAGTATTAATAAAAGAGATAATTTTAATGAGCATGTTCCAGCGTTATTAGTTGGTTTGCTAGCAGGATTATTAATAACCGGAATTTCTCTATTAAAGAGGAAAAAAATTAACCCAATTAAATCAGACTTTAATCTTAATGATTTTTCTTTAATTAAACAGGCTATAATCTATGCTAATGGAGCGAAAAACAAAACTGGTGTGGCTGCTCAAATTTTCAAATTAGCTAAAAAAGGGAATATAAAATTGGTGAGTGAAGTAAAAAAGAGCTTTTTAAGTTCAAAAAATGCTGAAATAAGAGTCGAAGTATTAAAAGAAGATGATTTAGAATACGCAGAAAAAATCATTGTGGGAAATTTAAAAAAACATAAATATTTAAAGAAGTTTGCTAATGATTATACGATATTTAAACTAGTAAATACTGATGTGCAAAACTCATTAAAAGAAGCTAAAATAATTTCAAAAAAAGCATTAAATAAACGAAAATCTATTTATTTTACTTCTGCTTTTTTGATAATTTTAGCTGTTGTTTTATTAATTTTTGCTACTATAAAAGATTTTAATCTAATAATTGGCTTAAGCCCACTATTTTTGATAATAGGTATTGGTCAATTAATAAAAACCGAATTAACTCCCTTACTTTCAGAAAAAGGTGTATATATAAAAGAAGATATAGAAAAAAATATTGACCAGAAAAAGAACAATCTTGAACAATTAATTAAAGATAAAAGGGCAAATGAAGCATTGCAATATTTCTTTACAGAAATAGAATATATAATGATTCATAAGAAGTTTAATAGCACTACTCTAAATAAATATAAAAAAGTTTTTAAGAATGCTGATAAAATAGAGATACCAGACTGGATAGAATTTGATCTTTCTAATCTAAATGAAACAATAGATGCACTTGATATAATTGAAATTATTGATTATATGATGATAAGTATAATAATGATCTCAGCTAATGCTGGGGCAAGTACTACTGGAGGAGCAAGTGGTGGTGCTGGTGGTGGAGGCGGTGCTGCTGGCTAAATCCTCTTCCGAGTTATTTAATTAGTGACTGGAGATGTATTATTTGTAAGCCAGTTTATTAAATTTGTTTTGGATAGTTGACCAGATGATAATTTAATAATGGTTTTATAAGTTTCTTTCTCTGTAGCAATAATTTCAAATCCATTTCTTTGAAGGAAAATATCCATAGTAACTAAAGCGATTCTTTTGTTACCGTCAACAAATGGATGATTATTACATAAATGAAAGCCATATGCAGCAGCCATTTTAATTATTGTATCATGTAAATATTTACCATTATAAGTTGCTTTAGGTTGTTGTAGTGCAGAGTCAAGCATTTTTTCATCACGGATTCCATGAGTACCACCATATTGTTGGATGAGTTGATCATAGAAATAAAGGATTAATTCTTTTGGGATGAAATTAATATTTCTCATTTAGATAATTCCTTTAATGTATTTTTATATTTTTGATTTGTTTTATCAAAAGCAGAAGCCCATTTTTCAAACTCTGGATTAAATGGAGTTAAAGTAAACCCGTCAATTGTTTCAATAACATGTAGTTCTTCACCTTCTTTGAGATTATATTTTTCTATAAGTTCTTTTGGAACAGTAAAACCAAAACTATTTCCAACTTTTCTTAATGTGATAGATTTCATTGTTAATCACCTCAATAATATTATAACATTTGTATTACATGTTATGCAAGAAGGATAAAATAAGTTAGATGATACATTTGAAATGGCTATTAAAACAAAAAAATAATTAGTGGAGCGGACAACGAGACTCGAACTCGCGACTTTCAGCTTGGGAAGCTAACGCTCTACCAACTGAGCTATGTCCGCAACTAATTATCTAAATTATACTACAAAATACTGACTTTGGCAATTATTTTACTTTGACAGCTGTCCCATAAGCAAGAATTTCTGCCGCCCCGCCCATTACCTGTGAAGTAGAAAAATGAATATTTAACACTGCATCAGCATCCATCTTTTCAGCCTCAGCAATCATTCTACTTAGTGCCTCTTCTCTGGCCTCACTAATCATCTGCGTATATTGTTTAATCTCACCACCAATAATATTTCGCAGACCTGCCATAATATCCTGGCCAACATGGCGCGATCTAATAGTATTGCCTCTAACTAAGCCTAACATTTCAGTAACTTCTTTGCCATAAATTTCACTTGTGTTAGTTATTATCATTTTTTACACCCTCCCTTTTAACTTACCTTTTAACTTACCTTTTAACTTATATATTCTTCTTTAGCAACCCTACCACCTTCTAAAGTCATAATTCTATCAGCTTTTTTTAAAGTAATAGATTTGTGGGCAATCATAATAGCAGTTCGGTCTTTCAATAGTTCTGTCAATGCTTTTTGGATAAGTAGTTCAGTATATGGATCTATACTGGAAGTTGCTTCATCTAAAATTAGAATTTGTGGATCAGCAATTAAAGCTCTTGCAAAAGAAATTAATTGTCGTTGACCGCCCGAAAGCTTTACTCCACCTTCACCTACTATAGTATTATAACCATTAGGTAAATTACTAATAAAGTTATGAGCATTAACCTGTCTGCTAACTTTTTCAACTTCTTGATCACTGGCATTGGCTTTTCCAAAGCGAATATTATCTTTAATCGAAATATCAAATAAATAAACATCTTGTGGTACAACAGCTATTATTTTTCTTAATGTTTTAAAGGATAGTTTGCGAATATCTATTCCATCAATTAATATCTTTCCCTGATCTATATCATATAATCTTGTCAGCAAGTTAATGATAGTAGTCTTACCTACACCTGATTTACCAACCAGGGCCAGCACCTCACCTGAACCTATTTTTAAATCTAAACTCTTAATCACTGGTTGCTGATCATACGAAAAATTCACTCCCGCAAAAACAATTTCCCCTTTTATTTTCCCTTGGAGTTGAACTGGATTATCAGCTTCCTTGACATTAGGTTCAATGGCAAGATATTCAATTATTCTCTTTAGAGCAGCCGCAGCTGACTGATATGTATTATATAAATTACTTAAATTAGAAAGAGGCGCAAAAAATCTTCTCACATATCCTAGAAAAGCAACTAAGATACCCAGAGTCAGACTGCCATTTATTACTGCGAGACCACCATAGACTAGGACTAATGCTTCTCCAAGCACCCTACTCAATGTAACAGTAGGAAATAATAGAGCAAAATAAGCTACTGCTTTTAAATTTGCTTCAAAGTTTTTCCAGCTTAGTTTTTTAAATTTACCAATGTTAACAGCTTCTCTATTGAGAGCTTGCACTAACCTAATTCCAGATATATTTTCTTCCACATCTGAATTAAGCTCAGCTAATTTTTCTCTAACCTCCCGGTAAGCGTTTTTCAATCTTTTTCCCAAAATAGTAGTTGCCCAGAGGATAAAGGGGACTACTATAAAACTTATCAAAGCTAACCTTATATTTAAATATAACATAATAAAAACTATCCCAAAAAAAGTTAATAAGTCATTTAAAAGACGAATAAAACCAGCTGATACTAAATCTGACAATGCATTAACATCATGCGTAAGCCTTGACATAATATCACCTGTAACACGCTTTTTATAAAAATCAAGCGATAACTTCTGTAAATGATGATAAAGATCTTCTCTAATACTAGCAACAATATTTTGACCAATTAGACCAGATAGATAAGTCTGCCAATAAGAAGCCAGCCAATAGATTGCATACAAAATTATCATTAAAATAAATACTAAATTTAATCCTGCCATATCACCAGCTAAAATATAGTTATCTATCGCTATTTTTGTAAGATATGGACCAGCCAGTGTAGTCAAAGTAGCCACTAGCATCGCCAATAAAGCAAGTAATAACTTTCCTAAATATGGTCGCAAATATTGCAATAAAAACTTAAAATTGTTTTTTTCAAAGTTTTGTCTCATCTAGCATCACCTGCATTATCGAAATCATTTGCAAGCTTAGAATGGTTAGCTTGACTATAAAATCCGCCAGCAGCTAATAACTCATCATGTGAACCACTTTCAATAATCTCTCCCTCTTTTACAACCAAAATTTTATCTGCCTGTTTGATAGTCCATAAACGATGCGCAATGACAAAGGTAGTTCTACCTTTAGTAACCTCTTTCAAAGCCTGTTGCATCTTCTCTTCTGTATCAGTATCAATATTAGAAGTTGGTTCATCAAAAATTAAGAGACCTGGATCAGTTAATATCACTCTGGCCATAGCTAATCTTTGTTTCTGTCCACCAGAAAGACTGACGCCTCGTTCCCCAACAGGTGTTTCGTAGCCTAATGGTAGTGATTGAATATAATCATCTAGCTGTGCTACTTTAGCAGCTGAAACTATTTCTTCCATTAAAGCATTAGGTTTTCCATAGGAAATATTTTCTTTAATAGAGGCTCCAAAAAGATAAGTATGCTGTAGCACTACGCCTATCTGTTTTCTTAAACTATCTATAGTTATATTTTTAATATTATGGCCATCAATCAGGATCTCTCCTTGATCAGGATCATAAAAACGAGGTATTAAATGAATTAAAGTAGTCTTGCCTGCCCCAGTTGGACCGACAATTGCAATAGTTTCTCCAGGTTTAACCGAAAAATTTATGTTATGTAAAATCTTTTTGCCGTTTTCATAAGAAAAAGAAACATTATTAAATTCAACTTCTCCCTTAATTTTTGGTATCTTAGCGGCATTTATTTTATTTTTAATTTCAGGAGATTTATCTATGATAGCAAAGATTCTTTCAGCCGCTGCTATTGCCTGATTGCTGAAGTTAATCATCATACCAGTTTTTCTAATAGGTCTAAGTAACATTGGTATATAGGCTGTAAAGCCTACCAAAACTCCTAAAGAAATTTCATTATTAATAATCAACCTTCCAGCATACCAGATTACTAAGGCTGTACCTGTTCCCATGAAAAAATTAATATAGGGCATCCAGCAGGCTGATACTCGGGTCGCATCTATCTTTACTTTTGCATATTCGCGATTAACTATCTTAAAATCTTCCTCTTCTTCTTTTTCTCTAGCAAAAAGTTTAATCAATTCAATTCCCAATAAATCCTCTTGAATCACATTATTTAACCAAGAAAAGTTCTTTCTGGCTTTTTTAAACATAGGACGGACTCTGGTTGAGTATTGATACATCCCAAAAAGCATAAAAGGAATCATTAATAAATAAACTAAGGCCAGACGATAATCCCAACTAGTAACAATAATAAAAATACCAATAATCGTTAAAATATTCCCAGCCATATAAATCGTTACATTTGCCATAAAACCCTGTAATTTATTAGCATCTGCAGTCACACGCGCCATCAGATCACCTGTTCGTGCAGAATCATAAAAAGCAAATGATAATTTATTTAAATGCTGATATAATTCATATCTTATTTCATGAATTACATCCTGAGCAATGTATTCAGCAATATACTTTTTGAGATATTCAAATATAGTCTGTAATAAAGTAATACCAACCATAGAAATACCTATTATCCAGAGGAACTGAGGTTTGTTAGCAAGTATGTAATTATCAATCCCAAAACGTATTAGCCAGGGTGGTATTAGGCCAAGTCCTGTTGAAATAAGAACTCCAGCTACAGCACCAATAGCAGCCAGCCAATGTTTATAAAGATAACTGACTAATCTTTTTATAGTATGCAAACGCTTATTCCTCCTTTATTACATTATATCACCTGTAAACTTATTAGCAAAAATATCTCAATTATTACTGTGATTAGCTTAATTATTACTATGCCTATTTTTGAAAAATATAATTATAAATAATACAATCGGGATTACTATTTGAAAAGGAATAGCATAATAGGGATAAACTTTATCAGCCCAATTATGCATTTGGAATAAATCTTCATAAAGCCAGATTGAAAGTCCAATCGAAATTGTAATGACTGGTAAAATAAGTACCTTATAATCTTTTAAATTAAATAATTCTGTTATGCCGGTTACTGCTGCAAAAATACAGACTGACATCTTGATAGTACCACCAATTAACAAATTATTATCAATTAAAGGATCTAAATCAAGTAGTGGGAACATTCGTGCTGTAATACCGGGTGGAAAATGATATCTTGCAAACATATCAGGACCAAGCACTAACAAATCTCTTAAGGTAATTGTCAATAATATTAAACCAACAATCAAGAAAGAATAATTGGCTACCTTTTTAATCGTCTTTTTTTTATGCAAATAGGGAAATATCATTAAAAATATTACTACTTCCCCAAAGGGAAAAGTTAAAATTGAAAAGGAAGCTTTAATAATAGGCTGAAAACCAAACTCCAAAACTGGTAAAAAGTTATCTAAATTAAATAATGTCACAAGCGAAATCGAAACTATTAAGGCCTGCAAAAAAGTAATTGGCACAAATATCTCACTAAATCGTCCTAAGACTTCAAGACCTTTTCTCAATAAATATGCTATTAATGTCATGATAGAGAGCATCAGAAAACTCATCGGAGTATCTGTATAGACATTAGTAGAAAAAAACTCACCAAAATTTCTTAAAACCAGTGCTGCTAAGTGAATAAAATACCAAATATATAATAAACCTAATAGTCCACCTAAGTAATTTCCGAAATAGTGTTTTAAAATTTCTATTAAATTTTTTCCTGGATTATTTTGTGATATATATAAATAAATATTTAATAAGCATAAACCACCAATCCAACCTATTATATAGGCTAACCAGGCATCTTGTTTTGCCCTTGCGGAAGGATTCATGATAGCTGAACTACCAAAAATATATCCCATAATTAATACTGAAAGTTGTAAACTAGATATTTTTTCACCTTTAATCATCGTATACTCCTTAGTATTAATTTAATCAGAGACTCAATTAAAACTGCTGGACTAGTAGGAGCCTTATCAATAACTACTAAAAGATTTATCGTAAAACCAACTACCAACAAAAAAGAATATATAAATAGCGTCTTAGATTCCAATTTTTTATTAATAATAGTCCTCGAGTCGATTATTGCTACTACAATAAACGCAACTATTAAAAGATATACCATATGAACTCCTTTTTTTATTTCTAACGAGCTTTAACGGGTTCTTTAATTAAAGCAGAATTTTTTATTTGCCATTTAGCATTAACTTCAAACTCTGTCTGACAAAAAAGCTTAGTCCAATCATCTTCAACGCCTTTCCAATAACTTAAATGTTTTTTATGCATAATATTTGAAAACCCAAATATATCGCTCTTAAATTCTTTCTGGGCTAGTTTAATAATTTCCTTTATTCTATTTTCAACATTGATGGCAGCTTTTTTTTCTATTAATTTTACCATTTCAGCTTTAGTTAAATCTCCACTTCCCTGTTGTTCCGCAAGTCTGCCATCAACCTTAACCTCAATTTTAAAAACTGGTTTATTATTTTTAAAGATTATTTCTCTTTTAGCTTTGGCATAAGTAATTTCCAGGGCAACTTTACCTTTGCTTTCAACTGGATTAGGTAAATTTATAATCCCACTTTCAATCTTATCAATTGCAAATAGATAACCCTTTGTCTGGTTTGGACTTAACCAACCAACAAGCTTATCTTTCCAAAAAATTGCAGTACCCCCAATCTCTAAATCTTTTATATTTAATTTATCTTTTACATCCTGTCTGACTTTTCGAATTACCCCAATACCTGGTGAAAAACCTTTAGAACTCATACACTGTAAGAGTTCAAACAAAGTATTATTAACTACTTTACCGTGATGTTTACTATTCTCCAAGGTATCACTAAGATGCATAGCTGGTATATTATCTAAATCACTACTAGCTTCTAATACCTTTTTTGCCTTTATTCCTTTAGCAATTAGCAATTTTGATTTACGGTTTGTCTCCTGATCTCTTTCAAAAAAGTCTAATGAAGCTATGATTCCCTCTTTTGCTAACTCTTCATCAATAACTATTATCTCAACATGTCTGAAAAACACTTTTTTATTAATTGTTAATAACAGGTCCCTAACAGCAGAGAATATTGTCGGTCCTGTTTTGGAAAAAGTCCAATAGCTTTCTTCATCACTTCCCTGATCTTTAGCCTTTATAACATTAGGCTTAACTAGCTGAACAGTTACTTCAATCTCTTCATCGACTTTATCTAATCCAACTGCTACCGCCAGACCTATTTCAGTTAAATCAACGTTTTCCCAACATCCAGTTACTAAAATAATAGTTATTAATATTAACAGGTACAAAAATTTTTTCTTCTTTATTATCATATTTTTAATCCTCTTTTGATTTGATATCTTTTTTCATCCTAAATTCGTTATCTTTCCTCGACTGATTTTCCAAACCACGTGGGCGTCTCCACATGGCCCAGAGCGGAAATCTTATAAGAGAATCTTTTAAATCTGATTTATAAAAAGGAGCAAATGGTGCCAAAAAAGGCACACCAAAAGATCTAAGTGAGACTAAATGAATAATAAACATAAATAAGACTAGACTCATCCAGAATAAACCCATCACATTTGCAGCAATTAGATTGATAAATCGTATTATTGGAATAGCTTCTCTTAATGGCTGTACTACAAAAGCTGTCACTGCTGTCAAAGCAACAATCATTACTATTGGATCACTAGCTATTCCTGCTGCAACTGCCGACTGGCCAAGCACTAAAGCACCGACAATACTTACTGCTTGACCAAAACGACTGGGCATACGCACCCCTGCTTCCCGCATAAATTCAAATGCAACCAACATTATAAAAGTTTCACTAAAGGCAGAGAGCGGAACCCCCTGTCTTGAAGCTGAAACTGTTAATAATAATTTAAAAGGAATTATATCTTGATGAAATGAAACCATTGCTACATAAATTGCTGGTAAAGTTGTTGTAATAATTAAGGCAGAAAATCTTACAAGTCTAACAAATGTAGAATAAATAGATCTTGAATAATAATCATCTGCCGATGATAATGTCTCTATAAATAAATGTGGTACTGTTAAAACAAAGGGGGTACCATCACAGAGAATTGCTACTCGCCCTTCTAAAACCTTTGCAGCTACTATATCTGGCTTTTCACTGTTTGAAACTGTCGCAAAAATAGAAAAAGGGGCATCTTCAATAAACTCTTCAAGATAACCTGATTCTAAAATTGCATCTGTCTTGATCTTTCTTAATCTTTTTCTTACAGTATTAATAATATCTTCATTTGCTAAATCTTTAATATAACAGATTGCAACATCTGTCTGAGTCTTTTCCCCTAAAACATAATTTTCAAATTTTAGTTTTGGACTTTTAATTTTTCTCCGTAATAGTGATGTATTAGTCCTAATAGTTTCAGTAAATCCTTCGCGTGGACCTCTGATTACCGCTTCTGTCGTTGGTTCCTCAACAGTCCTTACATTTCCGCCTCTGGCACTTAACTTTAAAGCTCTTTTGTTACCAGGTAAATATATTACTGTATCACCAGCAAGTACAGCATCAACTAACTTTTTATAAGTATTTATTTCAGTTAATGCTGTCACGATTAATAATTTATTCTTTATTTTGTCAAAACTAATCTTCTTATTTTTGCTATCTTTATAATCTATTTTATCTAGCTCAATCATTAATGGCTTTAAAATATTGTCATTAATAATTTTTTTATCGACTAAACCATCTAGATAAGTTATTAATAACTTTTGTTCCTTTGTATCACCTATATCGATTTCTCTTAAAATATAATCATTACAATCATAAAATGTTCTTTCTAATGCTTTTCTTAATGCAGCCATTGATTGAGGTATTTGTCGCTGATCATTATCTTCTTCTTTTAGCTTTTTATCATTTTCATTTTTATATTTTAAAAGTTTCAAAATTCTTGTTAACTTATTAATCATGCTAACCAGTCCTAATTTTATATTGAAATCCATTTATATTATTAGTTTATTAGGATAATATATTCTTAAAAGGAGTGTAAAAATAATGAAAAGAATAAACTTAGGTGTAATTGGGATGGGTATGGCTTTTGAAAGACTCCACTATCCAGCTCTACAGAAAATGCAAGACAAATACAATATTGCAGCTATTTGTGATTCGGATGGGCAAAAAGTCGATAACTGGCAAAAAACACTAGGTCTTAATAAAGAAGACTTATTTACTGATTATCATGAACTATTAAAAAGAAATGATCTTGATGCTTTTTTAATTTTAGTACCGATTAGTCTCAACTACCAGATAACTGAAGACGTTGCTAAAATAGGCAAAGCAATTATTTGTGAAAAACCGCTTGCTCCAGATCTTAATCAGGCACGCAAAGCTCGTAAACTACCTAGAAAATATAATGTTCCCATCATGATAGCTGAAAATTATCGCTATAATGAAGAGAACAATATTATTAAAGAATTAATAGAAAATGAAGAGATAGGTGAAGTACATTATTTTATTCAAAATAGATCAGTAAATTTTCCGGAAGATATGTTACAAAACAATTTCGCAGCAAAAGAGTGGCGACAACATCCCAACTATCCAGGTGGTGCTATCTTGGATGCGGGAATTCACGATATCGGTGCACTACATCATATCTTTGGTGGAGTCAAATATGTACATGCTTGCGGTGTAAGTGAAGCAAAAGAATTTTCCCCCTATTTAGTTGTGCAAAGCAATTTAATTTTTGAAAGTGGTCTTACTGGACAGTTTACATTTTTCTCTTCTGGTAAGGAAATGCAGCGACCATTAATTGGTCTACGGATATTTGGTTCTAAAGGTATGATATATTTAGAAGAAAGAAACTGCGGTACAGTCAATGTAGCTTATAATGATGGTGGTAGTAAACAGATACCATATCAGCCACAGCAGGGATATCAACATGAATTATTAAACTTCTATAAAGCTCTAAATGGTGATGAGACAATATCAGTTACCCCTGAACAAGAATTTGGAGATGCAATGGCAATCTTTGCTATTGTAGAATCAGCTAAAAAAAATACAATCGTTAAACTATAATTTGATATTAAAAACCTAAAACCCCTGCTACTCAATGAGTAGCAGGGGTTGTCATGTTCATATTCAAAACTATAAATTTAATTTACAGTTTTGTTACATTAGCGGCTTGTGGGCCACGGTCTCCTTCAACAATTTCGAACTCTACTTCTTGACCTTCTTCAAGGTTTTTGAAGCCGTCTTCTTCAATTGCTGAGAAATGAACAAATACGTCGTCGCCTTCTTCTCTCTCAATAAAACCGAACCCTTTTTTACCATCAAACCACTTAACTTTTCCTGTGTAAACCATTAAATATCTTCCTCCTAATTTTTAAGTGAGAGAATGTTTCTTATTTTTTTCCTTCTCACCAATTAAATGCTAACACAAAATTACTAGCTTGTCAATAAAATTTTTCAATAAAATCAGATCCAATCTCAATTTTTAACTGTTGATATATCTTATTTGCTTCTTTTTCTTTATTTTCAATTGCAATCCTGGCCAGTATAAGGACAAAAATTATCATACTAGGATGCCAGCCTGAACCCTTTTTTTCATCTGAAAATACATAATTGATACTTTCTTTTATTAGAGCAACGTTTTTTCTTAAATCTGTCTTTAAATCGGCAATATTAAGAATACCTATGTAAGGTAAGCCTCTTACAACATCGCCAATGTAATAATCTTCAATACCGGTACTCATTTCTCTTTTACCAAACCAATTAGAAAAATAATCAATTAGTTCGTCCATTGTTTCATTCTGTTCAATAAATTTTCTAATTGAAATTTTATCTATAGGTACTTTTTCTGGTTCTTTTTTCATTTTCGCAGCTAGTTCTAATTCATAGGCATTAATCCTATTTCTAAGATTTATAAACTCTTCATCTGCTACTTCCATTAAAGCCGACAATCTAGCAAAACGTCTTTTTAACTCTCCCGGAATCTCTTTACGATGTTTATAACCAAGATCATGTTCCACTTCCGCCCAGGCATGTTGCAAAATAGATCGAATTTGAATCTCAAAATATAAATCTTTAAACTTAAAATATTTAGTTGCCTCAACCTGAGTTTGTTTAATCCTTGCTATCTTATGCAGAGAATTATAGCCAAACTGAGAATAATCAAAATCCTTCCTTTTATCAGTCGAATTTTTATGATCAATAATAAAACTATCTTCAACAATTTCAGCTACTTGATCAATATCATCTTCAAAATAAGTAGTTATTCTAATACCAACTAAATCAGTAATTTCTTTTAATTGTTGATAATTTTTATCAGGCCTACGAATTTTTTCAGATAAACTTTCAACTTCTTTCGTACGTGAATTAATAGAATGAATTGGTATAGTTGTTTCACCTAAAATATTTTCTAACAAATCATGCACAGTATTAGCAAATTTTAAATAAATTTCTCTTTTTTGACGATACTCTTGCACAATCTTATTATCTAATAACATCTTATCCCCCCTCTATTTCATAACTTTTTCATATAATACTTATTCCTAATGAGGAGTTAATACCATTTATAATTAAATTAAGCTAAAGCAAATTATAATATTTTAAAATGATTAAATAACCAAATGCGGATGCAAAGAAAGAAAAAATTATAAACTTACTTCCACCAGTACGCTTCTCTTTTCTCCTTCTATACCAAATTACTACTGAAATTATTGTTAAGAGAGAAAAAATAGGTGGTAGATATAATAAATAGTTCATCACTGTTGGCAATCCAAAAATAATAAATAAAATATTTTCTAATCCTAGCAGAGGATATAGAATCCAACTTGATAAAAATACAACAGCCAATAAACTTGCAACAGCTATTAATATCTCCAGAAAATCTGATTTTACCTCTTTTCTAAAGATAAATCTAAATAGTGGTGTTAAACCTTTTATCAAGAAAATCATAAAAAATATAAAGATAAAAAATATTAATAATACCGCATGTATTAATAAGCTTTCATAACGGGGTATTTTTTGATAGCTACCCCCAGCTGGATTTAAAAATAGCTGATCATTATATTCTTTGAAATATATTAAATCACCTGTATTACTTTGGAAAACAGCTTCTCCAATAGGTTGATACTCTTGATTTTCAAATTTTAATTTTTGATCAACCACCTGAATATTTCTATCTGGTGAGCTAAGAATCATAAATAACTTGGCTACACTTTGATGGGGATGATTTATAGACCGATAAAAACCTGCATAATCTTCTAAATTGCCAAGAGTAAGTTTATTAGCTTTTGGCACTATTTGCTTAGCTTCATCTCCAGAATAATATTTCAAAACCCTATTTACAAGTCTTTCACTGATACTAGAAGCTGTAATAAAATCAGGCCCATTTGCAGCAACAAAGACACCAATATTATTTTCTAAATCTAGTTTGGTAGCTGCACCAAACCCAAGTCCACCTCCATTAGCGCCAAGATATCGCTGCCCGTTCTGGAATGATTCAGAAAAGCCATGTGTATAACCAAAAGCCCCTTCTGGTTTATCAAGAAAACTTGTATGCATTTGTGTTAAAAATTGAGAATCTAAAATATTGTCTGCTTGCGATAAATGTGCATTCATGAATTTTGCCATATCAGCAGCTGTTGTTAAAACTGATCTAGCTGGATAGGCATGATATTCAATCCTAGGCAGAGATTCTAATTGTCCAGCAAAGTAATTATATTCTTTTGCTAACTGACCGATATTTTCTTCAGTTGTAAATGGATATGAACTGTTCATATTTAATGGATTAAAAATATGTTGCTTAAGATAATCAGCATATGATTGACCAGTAGTCTCTTCAACTAAATAGCCTGCTAGTGCCATACCGTAATGGCTATATTGAGCTACCTGGCCCGGTTTTCTGATTCTAGCTGGCATATTTTCAGCCAGATATTCTTTTAACTCAATTCTATTATGGAAATCACGCACAGCAGTTCCAATTATCCTTTCATCAAATCCAGTAGTATGATGCAAAAGATCAAAGACACGGATTGGTTCTGCATATGTTTCTGGAAATTTAAAAGATTTTAGATGTTGATTAATATCATCATTTAATTTAAGCTTTCCTTCTTCAGCTAACTGGATAACAGAAGTAGCTACAAATAATTGACTGACAGATTCAATCCGGAAAAGAGTTTGATTAGGATCAACTTCTATATTTTTTTCTAAGTCAGCATAACCAAAACCTTTTTTTAATATTAGTTCCCCATCTTTAACAACACTAATGACAAGTCCTGGCACATGTTTTTGTTCCATATTTTCCTGGATAAATTGATCAACAATATCCACTAGTCTTTCTTCTGCAGCAGCATCTACCTTAAATGTCAACAGACCAATCACTGAAAATATAACTAGCAATAAGACTGGAAATACAATAATATTTTTTAATCTATTTGTTAATAGCAAAATTACAACTCCTCCAACTTAAAAACTTTCTTTAATTATATTCATGCTCTTACTGAAATCTCCTGCAAATAATCTACTTGTCTCCACCAAATGCTAAGCCATGGATAATATATTTTTGTAATCCGAGTGCAAAAATAAAGACAGGAATTAAAAAGACAGTCCCAGCTGCAGTCATCATACCCCACTCAGGGGCAAATTGACCAATAAATTCACTAACTGCCAGGGGAGCAGTCTTTGCTCGTGAACTTGTTAAAACAAGAGCATATAAAAAATCATTCCAGGATAACATAAATGTAAAAATGGCTGCCACCACTAAGCCTGGTGCAACAAGTGGTAAAAAAATTGAGAAAAAGACTCGCTGCCTACTACATCCGTCTAACATCGCTGCTTCTTCATAGGAAGCAGGTATTCCCTTAAAGAAAGGTAAGAGTAACCAAATGACATATGGCAGGCTAAAACTAATATGAGCTAAGATCATGGAAAAATAGGTATCAAGTAACTTCCACTCTGAAATCAAAATAAAGATTGGAACACTTAAGGTAATTGGTGGTATCATCCTACTGGCCAAGACACCCATACTCAATAGAAAGTTTCCCCTAAATTTAAATCTAGCAAAACCATAAGCTGCCAATGAACCTAAAAATAATGCTATAAAAGTAGTTATAGAGGCGATAATCAGACTGTTTTTTATATATTTAGCAAAGTTACGATCCTTAAAAACTTGTAAATAATTTTTAAATGTTGGTCTAAAGAGCTCAAAAGGAGATTTTGAAGTCCAGATTTGCAGTTTTGGCTTAAAACTAGTAGTTACTACCATAAAAATCGGAAAAAGTTCAACAAACAAAATAATAAAGACTGTTAAAAAAAACAACCCCTTCTTCCAGCGAGACCAGCTTTTAAATTTATGCATTAATTAACACCTCTATTCACTAAACATATTTCTAACCAGTAAGACCGTAAATATCATTGCTATAAATACTAGCATATATGAAGATGCTGCTGAATATCCTAACTCCCAAAATTTAAAGGCAGACTTATAGATATGAACTGATAATAATGTAGTAGCATTACCAGGTCCACCACTAGTCATCACGAAAATTTCTGAGAAGGCTTTCAACGCATCAACTGTTCGCAAAATGATAGCTGTCATGATTGTTGGCTTCAGCAAAGGTAAGGTAATATGTAAAAAGGTTCGCCAACGCGAAGCACCATCTATAATAGCAGCTTCATATGGTTCTTCTGGTAAAGAAGATAGCCCGGCAAACAAAATCATAAACATAAATGGCCACATCCGCCAGATATCTTGAATAATAATAGCTGCAAAAGCAGTTTCGGGATGACTAAGCCAGGCGATAGAATTGAAGCCAATTAGTTTTAAAAAATAATTAATAGCACCATATTGAGGGTTATACATAAACCTAAAGGTTAGTCCAGATACAACTGGCAAAATAAAAATTGGCAGAAGCAATAAAGCTCGAATAATTTTGTTACCTGGAAACTCTCTATTCAGTAAAACAGCAACTAGTAAACCAATTAATAATTCAAAGGAGACTGCAACCACTACAAAGAGCAATTGTAAACCAAATGAATTCCAGAACTGTTTATTAGCTAATAATTCGAAATAATTATCTAAACCTATCCAAAATGGTGATGCCTGTTCGATCATATGCCATTGTTGGAAAGACAACTTAAATGAAAATAGCAGTGGAAAAACTAAAAGTATAGCCATAACAAGTAAGGCAGGACCAATAAAAGCCATTGGTGTAAACTTTCTGGAAAAATAATGGTAGCTCAATTTATTTGAGCTACCATCAGTAAACCAGTTTATGATTTTATTTAAGGTATCCATACTCGTCTAGTACTTCCTTGATTTTTTGATCCATCATCTCAACTGCTTCTGTACTTGTCATTTCACCATTAATAGCCTCTGCAAAATATGATCTTACTATCTCTGAGATCTGACTATATTCTGGAAATCTTGGTCTATTAACACCAATCGTGAAATTTTCAAGTTGCGCTTCATACCAGGGATGCGTGTTTTGTAATTCAGAATCAGATAATAGATCTTTTCTAACTGGGCTCATACCATTTTCAACAAGTTTCAAACCTGCATCTTTACTTGCCCACCAATAAGCAAATTCTGCTGCGGCTTTTTTATTTTGACTGGCTTCTGGCATACCAAGTGCCCAGACACCTGTAACGGCAGCTGCTCTAGCAGGTCCAGCTGGATTTTTCATATAACCCATTTTCCCAACTACTAGTGATTCTTCTTCATTTTCATGTGATGGAATAATTGCCGGCCATTGTAACATAAAGACAAGTTGACCCATATTCATAGCCTGGATTCTTTCAGGATGTCCATAGGCTAGTTTTCCGGGAGGGCTTGTTTCCAATAATTTTTTGTAAAAATCAAAGGCAGCAACCGCCTTTTCTTTGTCCAGAGCAGGCTGGAGGTCTTCCGTTAAAATACCAGTACCGAAACTTCTTAAAATCCACATTGCCTCAACTGTCAAACCTTCAGAAGTCATAGTAAATGGTCCCCAACCATATAAATTCTCATCTGGTCGATAAAAGAATTTACAAATATCCAGTAATTGATCTAAGTTTTGGGGAGCTTTTAACTCATAACCATATTCTTTTTTGAAAGCTTCTTTTTCAGCTGGATCTTCTAATAAATCTTTACGATAAACACTCATATAAACATTACCGTTAATTGGTAATCCAGCAACTTTATTCTGCCAAGTTGCACCCATTACCGCAGCATCTGCAAGGTTATTCACTTTAACTTGACTATAGTAAGTTGTATCTTGTGGCCAATTATTGTAATCAATAAAAAATTTAGCAAAACGAGGCATAAAAGGTTCATCGACAGCAACAAGATCATAAGTGCCTGTCTCACTTGTTAAATTCATAGCTGCTTTTTCCATTAAAGAAGATGATGGTAAATCATCAAATACAACATCAATACCTGTCTCTTCTTCAAACTCAGGAATTAACTTCTTAACAGCAGCAGTATGAGCATCTGCCCAGGCCAGTACGCGAATGGTTGTACCTGCATAAGGTTCTGCTGCCCATAAACTACCACTAATTAAGCTTAGACTAAGCAATAAAACCAATGAAATGATAACTAATTTTCTTTTCATGAGTTTCCTCCTAATAAATTTTTTATATCCAATCAATTATTATTATATTACAAAATTGTTACTCTCTCAACTTAACCAAGATAATAATTTGTATTTTAAACTTGTTTTAAAGACTAATATTTATTATAATAGATTAAATATTTATTAAAGGGGGTAAAGCATATCAACTCAACTATTAACTTCAGTAAAGGTTTTAAAAAAGGACTACCTATTGCTTTTGGCTATCTACCAATTGCTTTTACTTTTGGGATTCTGGCCCGAAATATTGGGCTTTCAATATATGAAACAACTCTGATGTCAATTATGGTCTATGCCGGCGCAAGTCAGCTAATTGCCGT
The DNA here is from genome assembly GCA_016278485.1 of Halanaerobiales bacterium. Lineage (GTDB taxonomy): Bacteria > Bacillota > Halanaerobiia > Halanaerobiales > Halanaerobiaceae > JADQBT01. The sequence goes on along the minus strand of JADQBT010000001.1, from coordinate 87,210 downwards.
ACGTTTGTTAGCAGCCAGTGTAACGATTCCTGAAGTAATTTTAACTACTTTTATAATAAATTTTAGACATTTTATTATGTCAGCTTCTTTATCACAAAAAATTGCATCAGATCAACCTGATGTTATAACTCCAATAATTGGCTTTGGCATCACTGATGAGTCTTTTGCTTTATTATCCCTTGAACCTGGCTGTAACCTTGCACCTTGGTATATGATTGGTGTTAGTTTTACAGGTTATGCAGGTTGGGTTGGCGGTACATTTTTAGGAAGTATACTTGGAACTAATCTACCTTATATTATACAAGATAGTATGGGAATTGCACTTTATGCAATGTTTATTGGCTTACTTGTTCCTGGACTAAAAAAATCACATAAGTTCTTGTCAGTCTCACTTCTGGCCATGTTTTTTAGCTCAATCTTTTTCTGGGGTCCAGCTTTTCTCAGCCAGATATCTGAAGGTTGGCAAATTGTTTTAATTACAGTTATTACATCATTAATTGGAGCAGCTATTTTTACTGACGAGGTGGCTATTGATGAGTAAAGATATCTTAATTTTAATATTAGGCATGACTATTGTTACTTATTTACCAAGACTATTGCCATTATATTTTTTCTCTTCTGACCGCTTAAATCCATTTTTAAAAAGAGTATTATATTTTATCCCCTATGCAGTCCTGGGAGCTCTTATATTTCCTGCTATCTTATATTCAACTGATCAGCTATATTCAGCCTTATTTGGCGCTGCTATTGCTATTGTAATCGCCTATTTTGAACTAAACCTATTTCTGGTTGTGCTTGGCGGAGTAGGCGGTGTTCTAATCTGGCAATTAGTTCTCTAATTATCGAGAACTAAGCCATTACGTTCTATCACGCTCTGATACCAATAAGCACTATCTTTTAAAATTCGTTCCTGTTTATTCTGATAATCAATAAATATCAGGCCAAACCTTTTAGTATAACCATATGACCACTCAAAGTTATCCATTAAGGACCAGACATAATATCTTTGCAGTGGTATACCTGCTTCAATAGCTTGATGGGCTGCTTGAAAGTGCCCTTGCAAATAGCTAATTCTTCGTTCATCATGGACTTTTCCGTCATTACTTATTTCATCATTAAAGGCGGCACCATTTTCAGTCACATAAAGGGGTAAATCCGTATAATCAGCATTAACTCTTTTTAATACATTATATAAACCTTCTGGATAGACTTCCCAGTTCATTTCGGTGTATTCTTTATCAGCTGGTTTAACTTCGCTAATCCCTAAGCCATTTGCCTGAGGATCATTTTTAATTATATTGCGTGTATAATAATTAATGCCTAAGAAATCAATCGGATTGTTAATCAGTTCTAAATCTCCTGATTCAATATCAATAGGACCAAATTCGCTCGTATATATTTCAAATAATTGTTCTGGATAATTTCCCTTAAATAGCGGCTCAAGAGTTATTCTATTAAGTAACTGATCCTGTAAACTTGCAGCTTCTTTATCTGTGGGCTTTTCTGTGGCAGGCTGAATATCCCCCAAATTTAAAGTAATTCCTATCTCACCTGCTAAATTCATATCCTGAAATGTCCTTACTGCCATACCATGTGATAATAATAAATTATGTAAGACCTGAATACCTTTTTTATAATCTTTATTACCTGGGGCATGTTCACCATATATATTACCAACAAATGCAACTACCCAAGGCTCATTATGGGTGATCCATGTTTTAACTAGATCACCTAATTCAGAAAAAACAATTTCTGCATATTCATTAAAGTATTTGGCTGTATCACGGTTTGCCCAACCACCCTTTTCTTGCAAAGCTTGGGGTAGATCCCAATGGTAAAGTGTTACCGCGGGTTCTATACCTTTCTCTAATAAACTATTGCAAAGCCTTTTATAAAAATCAATACCTTTTTGATTAACCTGACCCTTACCTCTAGGTAAAATACGTGGCCAACTAATTGAAAACCGATATGTATCTAAGCCAATTTTATCAATCAACTCAATATCTTCTGTAAAGCGATGATAATGGTCACATGCTATCTTACCTGTATCTCCGTTTAATATATTACCTCTTTTGTGAGAAAAATTATCCCAGATTGACTCTCCTTTGCCATCTTCTGCATAAGCACCTTCAATTTGATAAGAAGCAGTTGCCGCTCCCCATTTAAAGTTTTTAGGAAAAATAAGTTCATTCATATTTTAATCCCCCTTCATTTTTTTCTCTATAAATAATTTTTTGGTGATAAATAAGACTCTTAACAAATAAAATTAGTTAACAGGAGGTGATTGATATAACTATTTCAGATAGAGAACAAAAAATGGTTATGTCTGCTCTGGTAACTGTATTACTGACAATCATGGTTATAGTTTTTTCAGAAGAAGCTTTTTATGCAGCACTGGAAGGACTTCGGGTCTGGTGGGAAATTGTCTTTCCATCTTTATTACCATTTTTTATTATTGCCGAAATTTTGATGGGATTAGGCGTTGTTCATTTTTTAGGAGCTTTACTTGAACCATTAATGCGACCACTTTTTAGAGTCCCTGGTGTCGGGGCATTTGCATTTTCAATGGGTTTAGCTTCTGGTTATCCAATTGGTGCTAAAATAACGGCTAATTTACGCAGAAAAAAACTATGTTCAAAGACTGAAGCAGAGCGATTGGTAAGTTTTACGAATACGGCAGATCCTTTGTTTATGATTGGAGCGGTTGCTGTTGGTATGTTTCATCGAGCAGATCTGGCTATAATTATTACAGGCGCACATTATCTATCCAGCATCATGATTGGGCTAATTATGAGATTTTACAAAGGTACAGAAGCTGATAAAGTAAATACTATCGATAATAACCCGTCACAAAAAGAGCCAAATATACTTTATCGCGCTCTTAATGAACTACTAACCGCCCGCAAAAATGATGGAAGAAACTTTGGTGAGTTATTGGGTGATTCGGTTAGAGAGTCAGTTAATACACTTTTAATGGTGGGTGGCATGATTATTCTTTTTTCTGTAGTAACAAAAATAATTGTTGTCACTGGGATAATATCGTTATTAAGTAAAAGTTTTCTCTTTTTCTTTGCACCATTAGGCATTACAGAAAATTTAATTGTACCCCTCTTTAGTGGCTTCTTTGAAATCACTAATGGAGCTAATCTAACCAGTCAAGCAGCTGCACCACTCTTATATAAAGTTATCTTGGTCAATGTAATCATTGCTTGGAGTGGCCTCTCAGTTCATGCACAGGTAGCAACTATGGTCAACAATACAGATATTAGCCTCAAACCATATTTTGTGGCCAGAATTTTACAGAGTGTTTTTGCAGGAATCTTTACTTTTCTCTTGTTTATTCCATTTAATGGTCAAACAGCCCCCACCGTACTACTTGCCGAAAATGGAAATGTTTTATATCAAGAAAGTTTCATGTTAATCCTGATGTCATTTTTGTTAATTTTAACGATTAGTTTAACCTTCTCTTTTCTAGTAACAGCTTTTAAAAATATATTTGACCATGCTTAGTCATTAAATTTATTAATAAGTTTCTGATAAACACAGGCTGGAACCAAACTTCTTACATCACCATTAAAGTGAGCGGCTTCTTTGATAATGGTAGAGCTTAGAAATGCATATTTGGCTTCAGTCATTAGAAAAACAGTTTCAATCTCAGAGTTAAGCGACTTATTCATTGAGGACATTTGAAATTCTCCCTCAAAATCAGATACAGCTCTCAAACCACGTAAGATAGCTGCATTTCCACCAATTGACTCAACATAATTTATCGTTAAGCCAGAAAAAGAATCAACTTTCACACCAGAAATATCTTTAGTCGCTTCCTCTAAAAAACTAACTCTTTCTTCCATCGAGAAGAGCGGGTTTTTATTGGGATTACAAAAAACAGCTACTATTACTTTATCAAACATTTTGGAAGCTCTCTTAATGATTTCTAGATGCCCATTTGTTACCGGGTCAAAACTCCCTGGATAAACTACTTTATTGATCATTCTCTACTTCCTCTCTAAATTCATAAATTATTATTCTAGTATTTCCATATACTCTATCTCTTAATATATCAAGTTCAGGCCAGCCCGGCAGATTATCTTTTCTACTAATTTCAGCTACTATTAACCCTGCATCTTCAATAATACCTTTTTTTAAAATTAAATTTATCGACTTTTCTGCCGCGTTACTGGCATAGGGAGGATCCATATAAATTAAATTAAACTTTTTTGGCGTCATCTGCAAAAAGCTAAAAACATCTCTCTGTACAAGTTCAGTCTGTTTACCTAACTTAGTTTTTACGATATTTTGTTCTATTATCTCTGCATGACTTCTATTATTTTCAACTAGAACAGTTTTAGCAGCACCGCGGCTGGCTGCCTCTAGACCAATGCCACCAAATCCAGCAAATAGATCAAGAAATTTAGCTCCAGGAACATCTGGGCCAAGCATATTAAATACCGCTTCTCTAACCCGGTCTAGTGTTGGTCTAACATCTTTTGTCTCTAAACTTTCAAGATGAATACCACCGGCTATACCAGCTATAATTCTCATCAAAAACACTCCTAATTATATTTTTAGCTCCATCTGTTGAATTTTTTTGAACAGTTTACTATATTTATTCTCCCAGTTCTTCGTTTTAATCATATTTTGAGATTCTTGACGAACTAATTTTAAAAGCTGACGGTCTTTTATTAAATCAGCTATTTTTAGATCAGTCATCCCATGTTGGCGCGTCCCAAAAAATTCACCTGGTCCTCTTATCTTTAAATCTTCTTCTGCAATTTTAAATCCATCTGATGTACTTGTCATAACTTCTAAACGCTGAGTTGCATCTTCTCCAGGTGGGTCAGAAATTAAAATACAATAAGACTGATGCTGACCTCTACCCACTCGTCCGCGCAATTGATGTAATTGAGCCAAGCCAAATCTTTCTGCATTTTCAATCACCATCACAGTTGCATTGGCAACATCTACTCCTACTTCAATAACAGTTGTAGAAACAAGTATATCCAATTTATTATCTCTAAAATTTTGCATAATCTCTTTTTTCTGATCTGCACTTAGCTTACTATGTAAAAGGGAAAGCTTAAACTCACGCAACTGCCCATTTGCTAACTCTTCGGCTAATTCTTCCGTTGATATTAAATCTGGCATTTCAGCAGAAGGTTCAATCAGTGGACAAACTAGATAAGCCTGTCTTCCCTCTTTTATTTTATCTTTAACAAATTTATAAATCTTATTGCGTCGGTTGGAACGGCGCCAGAATGTACCGATCGGTTTACGCCCAGGTGGCATCTCATCAATGACAGATAAATCAAGATCTCCATATATCAGCATCGCCATTGAACGAGGAATTGGCGTTGCAGTCATAACCAACAAATCAGGATTTTCGCCTTTGCTTTTTAGTTGATATCTTTGTTCAACCCCAAATCTATGTTGTTCATCAATTACTATTAACCCCGGATTAGAATAACTAATACTTGACTGGAATAAAGCGTGAGTACCAATTATTAAATCAATCTCACCTGCTGCAATTTTGCTTTCAAGTTCTTCTCTTTCCTTTGTTTTTAAACTACCTACGATTAAAGCTAATTTATATCCATGTGCTGCAAATAACTCTTTTAAATTTAAATAATGTTGTTCAGCTAAGATTTCAGTTGGTGCCATAAATATACCTTGATGGCCAGAAGCCATTGTCTCAATTAAGGCAAGTGCTGCTATAATAGTTTTACCAGAACCAACATCTCCCTGTAATAAACGGCGCATCTGCTCCTCTTTCTCCATATCAGCTTTAATCTCTTGCCAGACTCTTTTTTGAGCCGCAGTTAATTCAAAATTAAGCTCTTTTAAAAAAGCAGAAATTTTACTTGCCGGATATTGATGTTTAATACCCTTATTCTTTGCATAACTGGCCTTTTTATGAAGCGCATATAATTGGAAAATAAAAAACTCCTCAAAAGCAAGTCTTCTTCTTGCTGCTATGTAATCTTCCTTATTCTCGGGAAAATGAATCCCCTCTAAAGCAGTACCTAAATCAGGAAAACTATATTTTTCTTTTATAAACGCAGGAAGAAGGTCTGGCAATTTTTTTGCATAATTAGCTAATGCATTTGCCATGACCTTCCTCATCCTCTTTTGATTAACACCTTCTGTAAGTGAATAGATTGGAACAACACGCCCAGCATTAAGACTATCCTCTTCATCATCTAATTTTTCGAATACAGGATTATTAATATCTTTACTCTTATATTTTCGCCAATTTTTTTCACTCACTTTACCATTCAGAAGATAAGCTTCTCCTTTTTCAAATTTACTTTTTAAATATGATTGATTAAACCAGACACCATTAATCACATCAGTATCATCACTAAAAGTAACCTTTAATATTTTAAAACCTCTGCTAGTCTGATAATCTTCAATTTTCATTACTTTTCCCCGGATGGTAACAGTCTGTCCAGGACTAATATGACGCATTTCAAGCACTTTACTGCGATCCTCATAATCCCGAGGAAAATAATAAAGTAAATCTTTAATCGTTTCAATCTCGATTTTTTGCAAGAGCTCAGCTCGCTTAGGACCGACACCTTTTAGGTATTGAATACTTACAGTAGGGTCAGAGCTCATTAGTCCATTAAATCTCCTTTAATCATGATTGTGCCATAAATAAAAGGTCCAGTATGACAACCAATCACTGCACTTATATTATTTTCATAAAAATTTATATCCATTTTTGTTTTAAGCTGCTCTAATTCAGCAAAAAGATCTTCTTTATAAGTTATCTGACTTTTATTATCAATACCTTTGATGAAGCCAACCCAGGCCTGATCCGCATCTGCAAAATATTCCTGCATGATCGCTAACATCCGTCGATTGGTTTTTTTGGCACCTCTCACTTTTTCCCTAGGTAAAATCTCACCCTGAGAACCATCCAGCTCTAAGATAGGATTAAAATTAAAGATAGAACCCAAAAAAGCCTGTGCCTTGCCAATTCTACCGCCTTTTTCTAAATATGATAGATCACTGACAGTAAAAGCTATATAAATGTTTTTTCGCATATTTTCAATTTTTTCTTTAATAAAAGCAATATCTTTACCTTGATCACGTAATCGTGCTGCCATCATCACCAGAAATCCAAGTCCCAAAGTAGTTACCCGAGAATCTATAATTTCTATTTGACAGTCATCAATTTCTACTGCTGCCAGACGTGCAGACTCAATTGTTCCACTCAATTTACTGGAAAGATGGATAGAAAGAATCTGATCATACTCTTTGCTTAATTCACGATATTTTTCCATAAATAGACCAACAGAAGGCTGTGAAGTAGTTGGCATCTTTTCTGAACTTTCCATCTTGGCGAAAAACTCTTCTGTAGTTAAATCAATTTTATCTTGATAAACCTTTTCCCCAAAATGAACAGTCAGTGGCACTACTTCTATTTGATATTTTTCTAGAATCTCTTTAGGTAGATCAGATGTACTATCTGTTACCAATGCAATCATTTTAACACTCCTTATTCCATGGAAATGATAAATGGATAAAGTGGTTGATTACCTTGATAGATCTCGACCTCATCAAGTTCAAATTTCTCCATTAACATTTCTTTTACTTTTTCAGCATCTTCTTCTTGCATATCAGCACCATAAAATATAGTCACAAGTTCTTCATCACTAAGATGTCTGGAGAAAAGTATCTCTATTATTGAGAGATAATCACTTCCAGCTACTTCTATTTTTCCATTTTTAATACCTATGATATCATCTTCATTAATTTCTAAGCCATCTACTTTAGAATTTTTGACTGCTCTGGTTATTTCAAATGTTGTAACATATGATATTTCTTCTTCCATGATAGCCTTTAATTCTGATAAATCAGCTTGATCATCAAAAGACATTAAAGCGGTGACAGCTTGTGTTATAGAACGGGTTGGTACGACTACAATATCTTTATCACTAACTTCGGCAGCTTGTTGGGCTGAAGATAAGATGTTTTTATTATTCGGTAAAATGAGAATACGATTTACATCTAGTTTTTCAATGGCATTAACAAAATCATTTGTGGAAGGATTCATGGACTGGCCACCCTCAATAATCCAGTCTACTCCTAAATCACTCAGTATTTTTTTGATGCCTTCTCCATTACCAACAGAAATTATACCTGTATTTTTATTAACTTTTATAAGTTCTTCTGAACTATCTTTTAACTGATCTTCTGTCTGATGATGTTCATGACCTGGCAGTCTCTCTGCTTCTTCCTTTACTCTTTTTGCATCACTTTGTTCTTTCATATTATCAATATTAATATCATGGATAGTGCCTATCTTTAAACCACTTTCAAGTATGACACCAGGATGATTGGTATGAACATGAACTTTTATAATATCATCAGAACCTACCACCATTAATGAATCACCATAACTTTGTAAATCATGACGTAACTGTTTTATATAATAATCTAATTTTTTTTCTTTGACCTTAACCAGCATTTGTGTACAATAAACAAACTTAATATCTTCAGTTGCTGTTTTCTGAGCCGAACTACTCACAGATCTCATCTCAGAACTGTATTCTATATTTTCCTCTGTTAAACCCAATAACATACCTTCCAGTATTGTTAAATAGCCTTGGCCACCAGCATCGACAACTTCTGCTTCTTCAAGTGCAGGTAACATTTCCGGCGTCCTACTCAGTGAATCACTTGCTGCTCTGATTGTTTCTTTTAATACATAAATAATATCTGAACTATTAGCCGCAGCTTTTTTAGCGCCAACACCTGCTTCACGCGAGACAGTCAAAATAGTCCCTTCCACAGGTTTTAAAACACCATGATAAGCCACTTCAGAAGCTTTCACAAAGGCTGAAGCTAACCCAGCAACCCGAAGTTTCTTTTCTTTTTTAATTGCCTGGGAAAAACCTCTTAATAATTGTGAAAGTATCACTCCAGAGTTACCTCTAGCACCCATCAGGGCACCTTTAGCAACAACAGAACAAACCTCACCTACATGATTGTTTGTTACTTTTTCTAGTGATTTAACAGCTTCTTTAAATGTCAGATACATATTTGTACCTGTATCACCATCGGGTACAGGAAAAACATTTAATGAATCTATCAGCGATTGTTGTTCTTTTAGTAACATCGCTGCAGCTGCAAGCATCTTTTTCATCTCTAACCCATCAACAACTTCCAGCTGTTTATTATTATCTTCATTAACCTGCATCGCCAACCCTCACTCCTTGTACGTTAACGTTAATATCTTCAACTTCAATGCCTACTTTTTCTTCTAGGGTATATTTAACTCTTTCCATAACATTATGTGCAACCTCATGGATATTTGTTCCATATTCTACTATTATATTTAATTCAAGAAAGACTTTGTCATCATCAATTTCAACATCAACACCTTTGCTAATGTTATCCCAGCCAAGTAGGTCAGCTAAACCATCCTGCACACCTCGAGCAGACATGCCAACTAAACCATAACACTCCATAACTGCCAGACCAGAAATTTTTGAAATGACTTCTTCAACAACAGTAATTTTACCATATTCATTTGCCCATTGTTTTTCCATATTAACACCTCTTTTCATACACTCTTATTCTACAATATTATGAACAAGGTTGCAACTTTCAGACGTCTAATTAGCTAAACTAACCAATTATTTAAGCTAAACGTTAAAAAAGTACTTGTCAAAGTTCCTAAATTTATGTTAAAATGAGTACTGATGATAAAAAACTCAAACCATAAGTAATGTAACAAGGGAGGTGTTCTCTGTGGCTAGAGTATGTTCAATTTGTGGAAAAGGTGGCAATAAAGCCAATAGCATACAAAGACGTGGTAAAGCCAAGAAAAAAGGTGGCGTAGGTCGTAATATCACCAGTGTATCTAGAAGAAAGCAACGTCCTAATCTAAAAAAAGTAAAAGCCATTGTGGATGGATCTCCGAAGAGGATCAAGGTCTGTACCCAATGCTTAAAATCAGGACGAGTTGAAAGAGCTTATTAATTTAATTTTTAATACAAGAGGGAGTTAACCCACTCTTAATCGAGTGCAAGTTAACTCCTTTTTTTGTATTAACCATTATTTAATCTGGCTACACCTGTTTTCACGGCTTCATCTGCCACAGCTTTTGCAACAGCAGGAGCGACTCTTTCATCAAAAGGATCCGGTATAATATAATCATCCCGAACCTCATCGCCTACTAGTTCAGCAATAGCATATGCTGCTGCTAATTTCATCTCTTCGTTAATATCACTAGCCCTAACGTCTAACGCACCTCGCATCACACCCGGAAAAGCCAATACATTATTAATCTGATTTGGATAATCCGATCTACCAGTTGCAATTACTTTGGCACCAGCCCTAGTAGCCTTTTCAGGAGCAATCTCTGGATCTGGATTGGCCAGAGCAAAAATGATTGCATTTTCAGCCATTGATTTTACCATCTCTTCTTTGACAATATTACCAATCGATAGACCGATAAAAATATCTGATCCTGGCAGAACATCAGCTAATGAGCCCGTCTTGTTAGCTGAATTAGTAATAGAAGCTAATTCTTCTTTAGCTTGATTCATATTAACTTTTCTATCCGCAAAGAGAGCGCCACGACTATCACAGACTATAATCTCCCCTGCTCCAGCCTTTAAAAGCAACTTTGTTACAGCAGTAGCCGACGCTCCAGCACCATTAATCACAATTTTTGCCTCAGCTAAATCCTTATCTACTATTTTTAAAGCATTGATCAGGCCAGCTAAAGTTATGATTGCAGTCCCGTGTTGGTCATCATGAAATATAGCCATTTCAGTTTCTGCTTTAAGTCTTTTTTCGATCTCAAAACAGGCAGGAGCCGCAATATCTTCAAGATTTATTCCAGCAAAAGTTGGCTCTAACATCTTCACAAACTGAACAATATCATCAACTTCTTTGCTTTTCACACAGAGAGGAAAAGCATCTATATTAGCAAATTTTTTGAATAAAACGGCCTTTCCTTCCATAACTGGTAAGGCTGCTTCCGGTCCAATATCACCCAATCCCAAAACTGCAGTCCCAGATGAAACTACTGCTACTAAATTACCCCGGGATGTATAGCGATATGTATCATCTTTATTTTCAGCAATTCTACGACATGGTTCTGCTACACCTGGTGAATAAGCCAGACTGAGATCTTCTTTATTATTCACAGCTACTTTACTTTCCACACTTATTTTTCCTTTACTTTCTTCGTGCATTACAAGCGCTTTCTGATAAACATCCATTTATTTCACCTCTAATTTAATCAATTTTGTATTTAGTTCTGCCCTGTTGATAAAGATCATTACCAGCTAAATCATTTACTACAATGAGCGGCATTTCTTCAACTTCAAGTTTTCTAATCGCCTCTGGTCCTAATTCCGGATAAGCTACAATCTCAGCTTTTTTTATAGATCTGGCAATCAAAGCAGCAGCTCCACCCACTGCTGCAAAATATACAGCTTGCTGATTTTGCATTACCTCTCTAACTATTTTACTACGTGGCCCTTTGCCGATTGTCCCTTTTAATCCCTTCTCTAGTAAGGGTAAGATAAATGAATCCATCCGATAGCTAGTAGTAGGCCCAGCTGATCCAATAACTTTATCAGGCTTAGCTGGGGCTGGACCAACATAATAAATGACCTGTCCACTCAATGGAATCGGCAAATCTTTGCCTGCTTCAATTAATTTTACTAATTTTTCATGGGCCGCATCTCTAGCCGTATAAATTGTCCCTGATAATAATACCCTGTCACCTATTTTTAATTTTTCTAAATCTTTTTCAGCTAATGGTGTTTTGATATGCATGCTAGCACTCCTAAATAATTATTTTCTTATGGCGAGCAGCGTGGCAATTTAGATTAACTGCAACCGGCAATTGAGCAATATGAGTTGCAAATACTTCAATTTTTACAGCCAATGCAGTTGTTCTACCACCCATTCCCTGTGGTCCGATACCAGTTTTATTTATTGCCTCTAATAATTCAGCCTCAAATTTTGCAATTTCAGGATCAGCATGATGATCATCTAAATCTCTTAAAAGTGATTTTTTAGCCAAATAAGCCGACTTTTCAAAATTACCACCAATACCAACTCCTACTACTAAAGGTGGACAAGCATTAGCACCTGCTTTTTCTATTGTTTCAATCACAAAATCTTTAACTCCTGTTTTACCATCACCAGGTTTTAGCATGGTAATTCTACTCATATTTTCACTGCCACCACCCTTTGGTGCAATTACAATTTCAAGTTGATCCCCTGGCACTATTTCTGTATGGATAATAGCTGGTGTATTATCACCTGTGTTCTGCCTACTTAATGGATCAGCAACAATAGATTTTCGCAAATATCCTTCGCTATAGCCTTTTCTAATCCCAGCTTCTATTGCTTCATAAAGATCTCCATCGAGATGAACATCATTACCAATTTTAATAAAAACTACGGCAACACCTGTATCTTGACAGACTGGCACATTTTCTGAAGCAGCAATTTGGGCATTTTCTTTTATCTGTTCTAAAATATATCTGCCTGGTTCTGATATTTCTTCCTCTGCTGCTTTGTCTAAAGCATTTAACAGATCATCATTTAGATAAAAATTAGCTTCTTGTGCTAATTTAGCAACTTTTTCAGTGATTTCTGCTGATCTAATCTCCCGCATCAATATCCTCCCTAAACGCTTTATTTTACTCGCATTAGTGAATTAGTTCTAGTATTTCTTTTTCTATTAAGTTTAATTAATTGTTCCGGCAAAGCCGTTGTCATCATCGGAATCTTAGTGCCTTTTAACATCACATATTGGTCAACAAAACCAGTTATCTGAAAAGGAAAGCGATAAGAACCATCTTTTTTTATAACAAGGTCTCCCAATTTAAATTGCAAAACAGCACCTCCTGCTAAATACTATACTAATTAATATTTAACAGAACTGGTGCTTATGCAGATTCAATTAATTTCTTAACAGATAAAGCAACTTTCCTTCAGTTAAACTTACTTCTGCAAAATCATTTTTTATAATATTACTAATACCTCGTGTTTTGTAACGGTAAAGGCTTTGTTTCTCAATATTATACTTGCAGCCTTTGATCGAAACTCCTTTTACTTGCCTTGAGAGGGGAATCAGAGATAATTTGCTATTAGTTTTGTTTTTAAAAGAAATATGTTTATCATAAATTAAACCAATTTCTATACCTGGTTCAATTAAAGTTGCCCTAATCCCAAGCTCATCTGCATACTCAAGTAAAAACAGATTTGCCAGTTGTTGATCAAAGCGACCTCCAAGTGCTCCGGTTATGGCAACATTCTTAAAGCCACATTCCTGGCAATATAAGAGTGCCAGTTCCCCATCTGTTTCATCTTTTTCGGCTGAATATTTAATAAACTCACTTCCTGCTTTTTTAAAAAAGTTTAACTCTGCTGTCTCTAAAGAATCAAGGTCACCAATGATAGTTTCAGGAAGTAATCCAATTTTTTTTAAATATTTTGCTCCACCATCTGCTGCAACTATTTTTAAATTTGAAAATTGTTTAAAAAAAAATTTATAGAGATCAAGTTCATTCTGATATTCCCCATTTAATCCAATAATCACCTCTGGATTAACTGACAAGGTTCCGCATCTCCTTTAAAGCCTGAGCGGGATCTTCTTGTCCAAAAATAGCTGAACCGGCAACTATAATCTCAGCACCTGCAGCTACAACTTTTTCTAGATTTGCTGGTTTTATACCTCCATCAACCTGAATTTTAATTGGATAATTATGCTTATCTATTATCTTTTTCAATCTCTTAATTTTTTCATACATAATATCTATAAATGACTGACCACCAAAACCAGGATTGACAGTCATTAAAAGAACAAGATCTAATTCAGGTAAAAGATACTCTAATTCTGCAATTGGAGTCGCCGGATTGAGAGCACAACCTGCCTGACAACCAGCTGCTTTTATCTGCTGGATAGTTCGATGAATATGAGCTGATGTTTCCTGATGGACTGTAATTAAATCTGAACCTGCCTTAGCAAAATCTTCAATATATCTTTCTGGTTTTTCAATCATTAAATGTGTATCAAATTTCAAATTACTATGTGGCCGTAAAGCTTTAATCAAACCTGGACCAAAAGTTATATTGGGTACAAAAAATCCATCCATAACATCTAAATGGAGATATTCTGCTGCACTAATTTTCTCTACTTCTTCACTTAACTGACTAAAATCTGCCGCTAAAAGTGATGGTGAAAACTTAATCATAATCAATACACCCTTTTTTTGTTTTTTAACTCTTTATAAATTTTACAATAACTTTCATATCTACTAGCTGAGATGCTTTGTTCTTCCACAGCCTGTTTTACAGCACAACCAGGCTCATGTGTATGACTACAACCATTAAACCGACAGCTATTATTATATTCTGCCAGTTCAGGAAACAACCAGACTAGTTCATTAGCTTCAATATCTGCTAATTGCAAGGATGAAAATCCCGGTGTATCAGCAAGCCAACCGTTTCCACCCACAGATATTAATTCAACCATCCTTGTTGTATGGACACCTCGTCCCAATCTTTTACTGACTCCTGCTGTTGGCAGATCCGCTTCTTCTACTACCTTGTTAATGAAAGAGGACTTTCCAACACCAGATGGCCCGGTAAGCACATTAATTTTACCATGTAAAGTTTCAAATAATTCAGCCAGACCTTCTTCTTTTTTCACACTAATAAAGAAAATATCATAACCAGCTGCAGAATATTCAGCTAGTAATTCGTCGGAATTATCCTTTACTCTATCCATCTTATTTAACACAATAATTGGTTTTAGCTCTGCCGCTTCAACCATTAATAAAAATCTATCTAATAACCCAGCAGAAAACTGTGGGTTTTCAAATGAGTGCATAATAACTACCTGTTCTACATTTGCCACATTCGGCCTGAAAAGCAAATTATCCCGTGGATAAACTTCTTCCAGCACAAGTTCATCAGGATCAAAACCAACCCGGTCACCTGGATATATCTTTTCTTTAATTTTACCTCTTATTCTCGTCTGATAAATTTTTTGTTCTTCGCTAGCTACAAAAAAGAAGCCGCCAATTGCTTTTGTCAAGATTCCCTGCATTATTTATTAACCCCCGACTTTTTGTGTTTGTAGCAACTTACCATCAAGATAAATCTTAATTCGTGTCGGACCGATGCTATTAATTGTGCGGACAATAGTATCCCCAGGAAAATGGTTTTCCTGATAGACAATATCCTCACCATTATCATCAACTACCACAATTTTTACTTGTTGCCGACTACTTCCCTTGACATTAACTCTTACCCTGGTAGTATGGACTGGTGAATCTTCAGGGTTAATTAAACCCCGACTGATTACTAAATTAATTGGTGTTCCTTTAGCAATACTCGTTCCTGCTTTTACACTCTGAGATATTACTTGATCTAAAAGATAGCGCATTGATCTTTCAACTTCAATATTACCTACCTGTAAATCATTATCTTTAATCAGACTAAATGCTTCCGTTTTGTTAAGTCCAACAAGATCTGGCATTGTCACTGAAACTTCTTCTTCTCTACGGCTAATAGTTAGCTTTATCTTATTATCTACACTAACCATTGTACCAGGGGCCGGGCTTTGGTCCACAATTAGACCCGGCTTTACAGATAGACTGAACAAATAATCAACTTCGCCAATTTCTAGTGTTTTGTTATCAAGTATGACTCGTGCTTCTCGCAAAGTCATTCCCGTTAAATCTGGTAACTCCTGTAAAACAGGACCTTTACTAACAGTAATCGTTATCTCTCTTGTCTGGCGTACTCTTTCTTCTGCAGCTGGAAATTGAGATATAATATGTCCAGCTGGTATTTCATCATGGAATACTCTTTCTTCCTGTTCTTTAAGCTCTAATCCTACCTGAGCGGCAACAGATTGGGCATCAGCTAGTTCCATACCTGTCACATCAGGTACTTCTACAACTGGAATATTAGTATAACTCTTAAATAAATAAAGAAAACCGGCTGTACCAATCATAAATAACAATAAAATAATTCCTGTTATGGTTAAAACTCTTTTAGTAGTACCCTGAGTATTACCCTTAGTAGTACCTTTTCTCTTAAGCTCTTTTTTTACTTTTACTTTAGAATCTGTTTTTGATTTTTCTTCTTCTTTGGCCAGAATCTCAGATCTCTTTAAGATCTTGGTATCTCCATCCTGGTCCTCTACTAAAAATTTAGAATTATTTGCAGATTTTTTCAAATTTTTCAAGGCATGTGTAATTGCCTGACGCATTTTTACTGCAGATGAGAATCGGTCTCCTATATCCTTAGCCATTGCTTTTAAAACAAGTTTATTAATTTCTTCCGGTATTTCAGGATTAAGCTCAATTGGCTCTTTCGGTTCTTCCTGCAAGTGTTTTAAAGCAACTGAAATAGGACTATCACCCTCAAATGGTACTTCTCCTGTCAGCATTTCATAAAGAACAACACCAAGTGCATAGATATCAGAATGTGCTGTTATTTCTCCTCCTTTAGCCTGCTCAGGAGAAAAATAATGAGCACTTCCCATAATTGTATCTGTGACAGTAATTGTGGAAGAGGTAACCGCTCTAGCGATGCCAAAATCAGTTACTTTTACCTGATTTTCTGGTGTTAAAAGTATATTATGTGGTTTGATATCACAATGTATAATGTGATTTCGATGTGCAACAGCCAGTGCAGAAGAAATTTGCAGAGCAATATCTAACGCTTCAACAATAGATAGTTTTCCTCTCTTACGAATTATATCTTTCAAATTACTACCTTTTACATTTTCCATAACTAAATATTGATTATCTTCATCAATTCCAATATCGAAAATGCTGACTACATTTGGGTGTGAAAGACGAGCAACGGCTTTAGCCTCATGCCTAAATTTTTCGATAAAATCTTTATCTGACGTGTATTCAGGGCGTAACATCTTAAAGGCAACTTTGCGATCAAGCAATAAATCCTTTGCTTCATAGACAATTGCCATACCACCTTTGCCAAGCTCTCTTATAATTTCATACCGATCATTAAAAACTTTCCCCAACATAGATTCACCTCATTAATCTATCAATACAACAAGTAAAGTAATATTATCTTTACCCCCACGCTCAAGTGCCTTCTCACCTAAGAGAGTAGCAATATGAGCTGGGTCACAACAGTTGTCTTTTATGTAATTTGTAATTTCTTCTTTACGGAGCATATCTGTTAAGCCATCTGTACAAAAAAGCAAAAGATCCCCAGTTTGTAATTGATGAGTACCTTTGTTGATATTTATATCTGAATCTGTACCTAAAGCTTGTGTCAAAATATTTTTCTGTTCATGATCAAAAGCTTCTTCCTCTGTAATTTCATTCTTTTCAACTAACTGATTAACATAAGAATGATCACGCGTTAACTGCTTAGACTCACCATTACGGAAAAAATAAATCCTACTATCACCAATATGTGCATAATATAAAGTCTTATTATTTATAATTCCTGTTGAAAAAGTTGTGCCCATACCTTGATAATCTGGATTATTTTCACCATAATCAATTATTTTACTATTAGCTTCATGAATCATCTCTTCTAAAGCTTTACAATAGTCATCGTAAGGCTCAAATGAAAAATTAGCCAAAACTTCAACAGCAAGCTTACTTGCCACTTCACCTGCAATATGACCGCCCATTCCATCTGCTACTGCAAAAATATTTTTTTTGGGATCATAATAATAACTGTCTTCATTATTCTCCCTAATCCTGCCTTTATCTGAAAAAAATGAAAAATCCATCCCCTACCTCCTTTGCTACTGTGAACTACGTTTTAATTGACCACAGGCAGCTTGAATATCAGTTCCCATCTCCCTCCTCAATGTGACAGAAAGATGATTACGACTCAATATATCATAAAATTTATCAATAACCTTCTGTTCCGGTCTCTTAATGGAAAGATCCGCTACAGGGTTAGCTGGAATTAAATTAACATGACAATTAATGCCTTTAAGTAATCTGGACAATTTTTCTGCTAAATGAGGATCATCATTTATATCCTCCATCAAAACATATTCAAAAGTAACTCTTCTATGAGTAGTATCTATATATTCATTTACAGCAGCAAGTAAATCTTTTAGGTTAAACTTTTGATTAATCGGCATAATCTTGTTTCGTAATTTATCTGTAGGGGCATGAAGTGAGACTGCCAATCCAATCTGATCATTTTCCTCGGCAAGTTGCCTAATGCCAGGTTCATAGCCAGCTGTAGAGATAGTCATCTTTCTCATACCTATATTTAAGCCATCACTATCATTCATAATTGTAACTGCTTTTAGCACATTGTTCAAATTAAGTAGTGGTTCTCCCATCCCCATAAAAACTACATTACTGATCCGGGGCGTACCAAATTCTTTCTGACTAATATCTGCTTGAATTTTCACAACCTGGTCAACGATTTCAGCTGCAGTAAGGTCCCTTACATAACCACTAAAACCAGTTGCACAGAAACTACAACTCAAGGGACAACCAACCTGGGTTGAAATACAAACACTATGTCTATTCTGTCTTTCATAAGGCAAATAAACACTTTCTAAACTTTCACCATCAGCCAGTTCCCAAAGATACTTTTTTGTACCATCAATAGATTCATATTTCTGTTTTAATTGTAGATCTGTCAAAGCATATCTTTTATTTAGCTCAGCCCGTAAATCTTTACTTAGATTTGTCATCTCTGAGAAATTTTCTGCGCCATTTTGATAAAGCCAATTAAATATTTGATCACCACGGAAACTCTGTAAACCATCTTTTTTTAATAAGTTTATTATTTCACTTCTCGTTAGTCCTTTAAAATCCTTCATTTTTTATACTCCTTTATGTCTCTAATTTAGATATTTTGCTTATGAAAAAACCTTCTGTTCCACTCCCATGGGGAAAAATTTCTTTAACCTCTTCTATCTTAATTTCTGTGTGGTGGTCTTCAACAAAATTTTGTAAAACTTCCCAATTTTCCTGTGAAGTAAGTGTACAGGTGCTATAAATTAACTTACCCCCTGGAGTTAGTAGAGAAAATGCATTTTCTAGCATCTCTTGTTGAATTGCTGCTAATTCAATGACATCTTCTAAACTGCGTCGCCATTTAATATCAGGCTTTTGGGCAATTAAGCCGAACCCGGAACAGGGAGCATCCAATAAAATACGCGAAAACTTATCTTCAGAAATATAATCTCTTGCATCAGCTCGTTCAGTTTTAACAATCGAAATACCAAGCCTATCGCAATTTTCTTTGATTATATCTAATTTATTCTGGTAAATATCAACGGCAATAACTTCACCTTGGTTCTGCATCAGTTCTGCTAGTTGGGTCGTTTTTCCGCCTGGCGCTGCAGCCAAATCTAGCACCCGCATCCCTGGTTCAACTTCCAACATGTGAGCAGGTTGTCCTGCTGCCAGGCCCTGAACATAAAAACCACCTGCTTGATATGCCTGCAAATTTTCTATGTGATCAAAATTACTTACTTGAAAAAAGTTATCCTCTGCTGTTTTCTTAACGATAACATTTTCTGATTTTAAACTTTCAATTAATTCTTTTTCTGTCATAACTAGAGTATTAAGCCTAATAGTCACTGTCTGTCGTTCATTATTAGCTATTAATAACTGCTCTGTGATATCTTCACCATATAGTTCAAGCCAGTGCCGAACAAGCCATTCTGGATGAGAATAGACAACAGCTAAATATTTTAATAAATTCTTTTCTTTAGCTGGATATTCTATTTTATCTTTTTGGCGCTGAACTGTCCTCAGGATTGCATTTACAAAACCAGCAGCTCCGCGCTCTTTTTCACCCATAACCTCTTTGACAGCTTCAACTGTTTCATAGATAGCTGCCCGTTCAGGAACTCTATCAAGATATTGCATCTGGTAGATGCCAATACGCAAACCTTGTAAGACAGCGTCATCTAGTGAGTTTATATCATTTTTTGCAAATAAATTAATCTGGTAATCAATTTTAGCCCGCCAGCGTAAGACACCATAAACTATTTCAGTAATTAAGGCTCTGTCTTTTTTCGAATCTACTTTCTCTAAATAATCATCTAAGACTAAAGTAGAATAACCGCCTTCTTCTATATCAATTAAAATCTTTATCATTGCTGCTCTTGAATTTATCATTATAAAATTAACTCCCGTCTAGTCGTCACTACCCATGCCAAATAAAATAAATATTCTTAGTAAGTTTGCCAATGCCACTAAGGTAGCTGCTACATAAGTGAATGCTGCTGCCCTCAAAACTTTTTTTGCTCCCTGTATTTCTTGTTCTGATAGATAACCGCCTGCCCTAATCTGCTGAATAGCCCGGTTACTGGCATTAAACTCTACCGGTAAAGTTACCAAATGGAACAAAAAAGCACCTGCAAACATAATAAAACCAAGGCCAATCAGAAACTGTGTCTGCAAGAAAAATCCCACAATAGCCATTGGTAAACCAAAACTAGAACCTATGCTGGCTACTGGAACCAAACGCGCCCGAATTCCAAGTGGTGTATAATTCTTAGCATCTTGAATAGCGTGACCTGCCTCGTGAGCCGCCACTCCAATTGAAGCAAGTGAATTACTTTGGTAGACTTTTTGTGACAAATTTAATACTTTTTCTTTAGGATCATAATGATCACTTAATTTACCACTTATTTGCTTTACACTTACATCTCTAATCCCATTATCTTCCATGATACGTTGTGCGACTTCAGCTCCATTTAAGCCTGATTTACTATACTTATCACTAAATTCACTAAATGTCCTTTTAACTTTAAATTGTGCATAAGTTGCAATCAACAATGCTGGTATTAAAATCAAAAATGTTGGATCATAAAAAAATGGAAAAAACATTTTTCGTCCCCCTCTAATTAAACTTGGTATTGGCCAAAATTAGCTCAAATTGGTCTGAATTAGTCTGAATTAGCCTAAATTAATTCAAATCAGCCTAGTTTTTTTCCTGCTTTAAGATCATACCCACAAACAAATTCACCAGAATCCATTTTTTTGCGACTAGCCAATTGTAGTTTAGCTATTCTGACTAAGCCATTACCTGTTTTTACAATAATACCTTTTTCTGAACAGCCTACTACTTGACCTGCTGAATAATCAGCTGCATTTTCGCTAAGTGGTTCAACCCGCCAAATCTTTAGTAGTTTACCGTCTAAATAGGTAAAAGCTCCTGGCCAAGGATTTACTCCACGCACGAGATTGAAAATATCCTCTGCTGAATCATGCCAGTCAATTTCCCCGATTGATTTATCTATTTTTCCTGCATAAGTAGCTTCTGCTTCAACCTGTGGCTGTCGCGGCGCCTGACCTGCATAAATGTCTTCTAAAGTTTGAACTAATAATTGAGCTCCTTTGATTGCCAGTTTATCATGCAGACTACCAACATTGTCACTTCTTTTTATTTTTACCTCTTGTTGATAAATTATGTCCCCATTATCCCACCCGGCTCCCATATACATTGTAGTATTACCAGTTAGCTTATCACCATTAATTATTGCTTGATGAATTGGACTTGCTCCTCTATACTTAGGCAGTAAGGAAGCGTGCAAGTTAATACAGGCAAATTTGGGAAGATTAAGCACTTCCTCAGCTAATTTTTGCCCAAAGGCAACAACTACAATAAAATCAGGTTGATATTTTTGCATACTTTCAATAAACTCTGCTTGGTTAATATTCTCACTCTGTAAAACCGGCAAATTATATTTCTGTGCTGTTTTCTTTACAGGTGACGGTTGGGATTTCTGACCTCTACCTTTTTTACGATCTGGTTGAGTAACTACCGCTTTAACGTCACATCCATCTGCCTGTATTATATTTTTTAATGATGGTACTGCAAAGATAGGTGTACCCATAAAAATTATATTCATATTTTATCACCTCTCATTACACTTTGAGAAATTTTATTAAACTTCAAAAAGTTTATCAACAAACAATACTCCTTCTAAATGATCGATTTCATGTTGAATTGCTCTAGCAAAAAGATTTTCTGCTTCAATCTCAATCTCTTGACCATCTCTATCTAAAGCTTTGACAACAATACTTTTTGCTCTTACCACATCTCCATTTTTACCCGGAATACTTAAACAACCTTCTTCCATAATAGCTTTTCCTTCTTCACTGATAATTTCAGGATTGATTAATTCTAATAGTTCACCTTCAACCTCTACCACAATTACCTTCAGTAAAATTCCTACCTGGGGAGCAGCCAGACCAATTCCATCTGCAGCCCGCATTGTATCAATCATATTATCAATGAGGTTAGCTGTTTTATCAGTTACCTCAGTAACTTCTTTTGTTTTGCTTCTTAATACGGGGTCACCTATTTCTCTAATTCTCAATACAGCCATGGTTAATCATCTCCTTATTTTAATTATAACATTTGCCATGGATCTACATCAATACGCAGTTCAACCTGCTGATAACTAACTGGCAAAAAATTTTCTTCTAATTTTTGAATTACATACTCTCTTTTTGCGCCGTTTTCAAATTTAAGTACAATCTGCCAGCGGAATTTATTACGAACTTTAGCAAGGGGAGCTGGGACTGGCCCCAATAACTCCTGATAATGATTTTTATAATTATGCAGAAAGACCGCTAATTGATCTGCAACTTTTTCTACCTGGTTTTCTGCTAATCCCTGAACTGTTAGATTAACTAATCTACTAAAAGGAGGATAATTAAGATCTTTCCTAATCGATAATTCCTTTTCATAAAAAGAATTATAGTCATGTTCAGCTGCTGCCTGAATACTAAAGTGATCAGGTTGATAAGTCTGTACAATGACTTTCCCTTGTTTATCACCACGACCAGTTCGACCAGCCACCTGGGTTAATAACTGAAAGGTCCGTTCAGAAGAACGAAAGTCAGGTAAGCTTAATGAAGTATCAGCAGCAATGACTCCCACTAATTCAATTGCTGGAAAATCATGGCCTTTGGCCACCATCTGGGTTCCAATTAAAATATCTATTCCCCCATCTGCCAACCGATTTAATATTTTTTGATGTGACCCTTTTCTGGTTGTTGTATCAGCATCCATTCTCACAACATTTGCTTCCGGAAACGATGCTTCTATCTCATCTGTAATCCGCTGTGTCCCCAGACCAAAAGGTTTGATATATTTGCTTGCACAGACAGGACACTTGTGGGGAGTATTTACTTGATAACCACAATAATGACAGACTAAACGGTCTGGATTTGTATGATAGGTCAAAGAAATATCACAATGATTACATTCTATCACATGACCACAGCTTCTACATAAATAAAAACTGGCAAAACCACGCCTATTTAAAAATAATAATACCTGCTTATTTCTCGCCAATGTTTTTTCTATTTCTGATTTTAGTTTATTACTAAAGATTGAAAAGTTGCCTTCTTTTAATTCTTCTCGCATATCTACAACTAATACAGGTGGCATTTCAGCCTGATAAATACGTTCTGGCAACTCCAAAAGTTTAAATTTGTCTTTTCTCGCCAAATAGCTGGATTCAATAGTTGGTGTTGCAGAACCTAATACAACAACTGCATCTTCTTCACTAGCTCTTTTAACTGCCACTTGTCTGGCGTGATAAGGCGGATATTCTGTCTGTTTATAAGTATTCTCATGTTCTTCATCAATTATAATTAGCCCTAAATCTTTAACTGGAGCAAAGATAGCTGAGCGTGCTCCTACAGCAATACTGGCTTTACCATCTTTTAGTCTACACCATTCATCATAACGTTCTCCTGATGATAGATTACTATGCAAAACTGCTATTTCATCATTAAATCTAGCCAACAATTTACCAACCATGACAGGCGTCAAAGCTATTTCTGGAACAAGTAAAATTGCTCCCTGCTTTTTCTGCAGATTTTTTTCTAATAACCTGATATAAACTTCGGTCTTCCCACTTCCAGTAACTCCATGTAATAAAAAAACACCAAATTTATTATTTGCAAGATTTTGGTTTATATTAGCTACTGCATTTTCTTGAAATTTTGTTAATTTAAAACTATTTTTTGCAGATTTACCATGAAAAGATGGTTTTCTCCGCTCATCTTTATTATAATACTTTAAATACTTTTTTTCTATTAAACGGTATACAGTCCCTGAAGTTGTCTCTACTCGCTTTGCCAATTCAGTTATTGTTAGATCAGTTTCATTATTAGCAAGCAAATATTTTAACACAGCCTGCTGCTTATAGGCCCGATTCGAAAGTTCCTTAATAATCTGCTTAGTTGCTTCTTCGCTCTGCGCTAAAGTAATACATTGAATAGTTTTTTTATTGACTTTACCACGGACAGCTCCATAAGGAATAGCTGCTTTAATAACCTGTATCAAATAGGAATGATAAAAACTAGCTATCCATTTATAAAGAGAAAGCATTTTTTTATCAAAAAAAGGTTCTGCTTGCATGATGTTTTTTATCTTCTTTATTTTACTTGCCTCTATTGCTGGAGTTTCACCAATTGCAACAATAAATCCTGTAACCTGGCGGCGCCCAAATGGCACTTTAACTGCCTGGCCAACCTTAGTCTGATTGACTAAGTCTGTTGGCAGTTGATAATCGAACATTTTATCCACCCTGGCTACAGGAACATCTACAACTACTTTAATATATTTATTCATTCTTCTATACTTCCTTTGTAAAACTCCCTAAATGCAATAATTCCTCCTACTAGTAACACTAAATAAAAAGTAACCAATCTCCAAGCAAAAGTGACAAATCCAATTAAGCTGCTAGGCATAAATGAAGCAAAAATTGAAGCTATACTCATCTCTGCAATTCCACTGGCACCAGGTGTTGGCATAAATGGAATTATTAAAAAGTAGATTGTTTGCATAACAAATGCTTTCATGAAATTCGGTTCCAGACCAAGAGCCATTAAAATAACTGGCATAATAGAAAATAAAAATATCCAATAAGCAATCGTACATAAAAAGGCAAGAAATAACCGACTTTTATAACGACTCATTACCCTTAATGAATGCCGAAAATCTTCTAGCTCTCTTTTACCCTTAACCAATAATTTTTTTGCTTTATGACTCTTTTTAAAAATTTTCCTCACAAATTTCATTTTAAAAAGGTTTTTTAAGAGACCATTAGTTATCGATGGTACCAAAATGAGGATAAGTAAAAAGAACGAAAAGACAAAACCAAGTATTAAAGCTAAATAAAAAAATGTGTCGGGAATTGCTCCTGAATCAATTGCCGATCTAAAAAATATATAATAAAATGGTATACTTAACCCAAAAAAGAAGATTCTTAAGACAAATTGAAAAACTACAACTGTTGATGATTTACCGAGATTAACTCCCTTTTTATGCAAAAAATAAATCTGGAATGGCCCGCCACCTGTTGCAAAAGGTGTTACATTTGAAACAAATGCACCTGATAAAGCAACCTTTATCCCATCCCACAGGCCAATCTTCCCACCAACTGTATTAACCATGATTGCCAATCTTAAGCCAGAAAATAACCAATATCCAGCATAGATTAATAATAGATAAATAATATATTTAAAACTTAAACTTTCTAAAACTTTCTGTAATGAATTTTCATCTATAGTAAAAAAAATTATAGCTGCTGAAAAAAGCAAACTAATAATTACAGCCAGCCGGAGTCCACTCATCATTTTCTTCCGGTCTACCATTTTATAGTTCTGGCTCATTATTTCACCCCATCTTTATCTTAACAAAAATACCGAAGGTACTGGCCTCCGGTATAAACTACTTTAATATTATAAACCTGCTTTTTCTTGCAGTTCTTTAATTCGATCTGTTTTCTCCCAGGGCAAATCTAGATCATGGCGGCCAAAATGACCATAACTTGCTACCTGTTGATAAATAGGTTGCCTCAATTGAAGCGTTTCTATGATTTTGGCAGGTCTTAAATCAAATATTTCCTTAACGATTTTCTCCAATTTTTGATCAGCTAATTTTCCTGTTCCAAAAGTATCTACCATAACTGATAAAGGTCTTGCCACACCAATTGCATAAGCAACCTGAACTTCACATCTTAAAGCAAGTTCAGCTGCCACAATATTTTTGGCAACATAGCGAGCTGCATATGATGCAGAACGATCAACTTTTGTAGGATCTTTACCTGAAAATGCACCACCACCATGGCGAGATATTCCGCCATATGTATCAACTATAATTTTTCTACCAGTAAGACCTGTATCTCCGTGTGGGCCACCAATAACAAAACGACCCGTTGGATTGACAAGATATTCTGTTTTTTCGTCAAGCATTTCTGCTGGAATGATTGGCTTAATCACATGTTCTATTATATCCTGCTGAATCTTATCTTGGGAAATATCTGGGTGATGTTGGCTTGAGACTAATACTTTATCTACTCTAATCGGAGTATAATCATCATATTCTACTGTAACCTGTGTTTTACCATCTGGTCTCAAATAATCAAGTAGACCGTCTTTTCTCACTTTGGCCAAGCGACGTGACAATTTATGAGCAAGCATGATTGGTAAAGGCATCAATTCTTCTGTTTCATTACAAGCAAACCCAAACATTAAACCTTGATCACCTGCACCTATTTCATCCTTTGCTTGACCTTTCTTCTCTTCTAAAGAATGGTCAACACCTAATGCTATATCAGTTGATTGCTCATCAATAGCAGTTAGCACTGCGCAAGTATCACCATCAAACCCATATTTAGCTCTATCATAACCAATATCCTTAATAGTTTTTCTGATAAGTTCAGTTAATTCAACATAACAGTCTGTAGAAATTTCACCTGAGACTAATACCATACCTGTTGTTACTAGCGCCTCACAAGCAACCCTAGCATCTGGGTCTTGGGCTAGAATAGCATCTAAGACAGCATCTGATATCTGGTCCGCAACTTTATCTGGATGTCCTTCAGTAACTGATTCTGAAGTAAATAAATAATTTCTTGGCATCTGATCACCTTCTTCATTAAACTTAATAAATTTAGTTTAGCATATCAGTCAAGATGTGTCAATTTATGGTCACTTTTGTGATTATTAAATAAAATAACTAATCCAATTAATATCATTAAGATACTAACAATTCGAGCAACTTGAAAACCTGAAAACATTAAGCTATCTGTCCTAATATTTTCGATAAAATACCTGCCAATCGAATACATCATAAAATAGATCGCAAATAAATCACCTTTAATTATTTTTTCTGATTTTCTTAATATAATTAAAATAATAAATATCATAAAATTCCAGATTGATTCATATAGAAATGTTGGGTGGTGATAAGCTCCATTGATATACATTTGCTTAGCAATAAACTCTGGGAATCTATTAATAAATTCCGGACTTACCACTCTACCAAAAGCTTCTTGATTTATGAAATTACCCCAGCGACCAATAGCTTGGCCTAATATCATGGCCGGAGCTAGATAGTCTAGAGCCAATAACAAACTAACTTGATATTTTTTACACATAAAATATAAGACAATTAAACCACCAATAATTGATCCATGAATCGCTTGTCCACCATGCCAGATTGAAAGTATTTCAGCTGGATTAGCTTGGTAATAATCAAAATGAAATAACACGTAATAAAGGCGCGCCCCAATTATCGCTATTGGTAAGGCCCAGATTAAAAAATCAAGAAAAAATTCTTCCTTGATTTTCTCATCATTTTTCACCTGCCAGAGCACTAACTTTAACCCTGCTAAAAGTGCCAAACCAGTTATCAATCCATACCATCTAATTCTTAATGGGCCAAATTGAAAAGCTATTGGATCAATCATTTAGATCACTCCCAAAAAAAGCAGGACTGCCTAAAGCCGCCCTGCCTGTAGTTGATTAAACATTTTTCATTTTAGGATCTAGTGCATCCCTTAGACCATCACCAAGCAGATTAAATCCAAGCACACCGAAAATAATTGCCATACCTGGGAATGTCATCACCCAGGGAGCCTTCTGTAGTGAACTACGTGCATCACTCAGCATTGCACCCCATTCAGGTGTGGGTGGCTGTGCACCCAACCCCAGAAAGCTTAAAGCTGCTGCTTCCAAAATTGCAGTTGCTATACTCAAAGTAGTCTGGACAATAAGCGGTGCCATTGCATTAGGTAAAAGATGTTTTAATATTATCCTAAAATCCCCTGCTCCTAAAACACGTGCAGCACTTATAAATTCATCTTCTTTAATCGTAATTGTAGAAGATCTAATAATTCTTGCAAAACGTGGAATATTAATGATTCCTATCGCTAGCATGGCGTTTTTAAGTTGCGGACCCAGAATAGCTACAATCGCTATCGCAAGTAATACACTGGGAAAAGCCAGCATAATATCCATTATCCGCATAATTATCATATCCAAATAACCGCCATAATATCCAGCTATTAGACCAAGTGTCACTCCAATTACTAAAGCTAGACCAATTGAAAACAAACCAACCTGCAGTGATATTCTTGAACCATAAATAATTCTACTTAGTATATCACGACCCATCTCATCAGTTCCTAATAAATGACGTTGAGATGGTGCTTGATATCTAGACATGATATCCTGCTCTATAGGACTATACGGAGCAATTAATGGTGCAAAAATAGCAACTGCTACTAAGATAAATATAATTGCAATTCCAGCTAGCCCAATTTTACTTTTTCTTAATCTTTTCCATGCCTCAAACCATGGATTATTTAAATTCATAATAACTCTACTCCTCTCTACTTTAAATTTTAATTATATTGGATACGTGGATCAATAGTGGCATAAGAGAGATCAACAACTAAATTAACTAGTACAAAAACTATGGCAAAGAAAAGAATACCGCCCTGTACAACCGGAAAATCTCTGGCATAAATTGCATCAACTAAATACTTACCAAGTCCCGGCCAGGAAAAAATAGTCTCTGTTAATACTGCTCCTCCGAGCAGAACTCCAAACTGCAGTCCAACTACAGTTATGATCGGTACCATTGCATTTTTCAATGCATGTTTATAAACGACAACTCTTTTTACTAAACCTTTAGCATAAGCTGTTCTAATATAGTCTTGTTTTAAAACTTCCAGCATGCTTGACCTTGTCATTCTAGCAATAATAGCCATCGGGATAGTACCTAAGGCTATTCCTGGTAATACCAAATGTCTTAATGCATCTATAAAAGCAAGATAATTTAGTTGGATAATACTATCTAATAAATATAAATTAGTAATCGGTTCAAAAACAACCCCAACACTCATTCTAGATGAGGGTGGAAACCAACCTAATGTTACTGCAAATAACCAGATAAACATTAAGCCAAGCCAAAAAATAGGCATTGAAACCCCAATTAAAGCTACCAACATACTTAGATTATCAAACCATGAATTTTGTTTTGTAGCAGCCAGTATTCCTGCCGGTACACCAACTAGTACAGCGAAAACAATAGCAAAAATTGATAACTCTAGTGTCGCAGGAAATCTCTGCGATATCTCTACTGCGACTGGATTATTACTAGTAATAGAACGACCCAGATCACCTCTCAGCAAATTTTTGAAAAACCGACCAAATTGAGCGTAAAGAGGATCATTGAGTCCCATCTGTTCTCTAAGCCTCTGCACTGTCTCTTCAGTTGCTCTTTCCCCTAACATTGTTTGGGCTGGATCACCAGGTATTAAGTGAATAAGTAAAAATACAATGATTGAAACACCAATTATAATAGGTATTAATGCAACAATTCTTTTAATAATATAATTAAACATCTACTATTCTGCTACCTCCTTAAAAAAATAATTTTTTAATATGCAAAATGAATCTGCGGCCAATTGCTTGGCCGCAGAAATAATCTATATTGACTAAGCTCTTAATTTATTGGTCTAACCACACATCTTTGAATTTCTCAGTACTTGTTGGGTTTGGTATATAATTTTTAACCATTGGTTTCAAAGCAAGTGGTGGTGTAGAGTGAACTAATGGAACCCAAGGAGCATCTTCATGAATAATTTCCTGTGCTTCTTTATAGAGCTCAATTCTTTTATCTTTATCAATAGTTCTTTGAGCTTCTACTAACACTTCATGTAATTCTTCACTTTCATAGGCATTATCAGAATTAGTTTTATCTAATAATACATATAAGAAGTTATCTGGGTCACCATTATCTCCTGTCCAGCCAAGCAAATAAGTTTGAGCTTCTTCATTTCTTGTTTTATCAAGATAAGTTCCCCAATCATATGATACTAGATTAGCTGTAACACCAACCTGACTCAGGAAGTTTTGAATAGCCTGGGCAATGAATTTACCCTGTGGCATATATGGTCTTGGCACTGGCATATACCAGAGATCAAATTCGAAACCATCTTCATAACCAGCTTCAGCTAATAATTCTTTAGCTTTTTCCGGATTATACTCATAAGGTTCTATTGCATCATTATAGCCCCAAATGGATGGTGGCATTGGATTCTTAGCAGGTTCAGCTAAACCAGCATAGAACGCACCAATTAATGCTTCTTTATTAATTGCATGGTTAAATGCTTTTCTAACAAGTGGATCATCGAATGGAGGCATACTGAAGTTCATTGCAAAATAACCAACATTCATACTTGGACGTAATAATAAATTAAGGTCTTCGGCAGTCTTAATACTTTCAACATCTTCAGGACTAACTCCGTCCATCATATCAATAGTACCTGCCTGTAATTCCATAAAACGAGCTGCATTATCAGGAATTGAACGGAAAACTACTTTATCCAGGTATGGACGTCCGCCCCAATAATCTTCATTCGCTTCAACTACTACTCTGTTACCTTCTTGCCATTCAACAAATTTAAATGCTCCACTACCTACTGGATGTTTGAAATAGTCTTCTCCCCACTTTTTAACAGCTACAGGACTAGAAATTCCAAAAGGAACCATAGCTAGGTTATTTAAGAAAGGAGCCTGTGTTTTATTTAATACAAATTCAACAGTATATTCATCTACAACATTAACTTCTTCAATTACGCCTGGGAAGCCCCCAAACATATAACCATAATAGATGAATTCTCCACCAATATGGTACTCATGGTCTTCAAAACGCCAGCGGTCAAAATTCCACTTAACTGCTTCAGCGTTGACAGGGTTTCCATCATGAAACATTGCATTTTCTCTCAGATAGAAAGTCCAGGTCTTACCATCTTCTGAAACATCCCATTCTTTTGCAAGTGCAGGAATAACATCAGTTGTACCCGGTTCATACTGAACTAGGTTATCATAAATTTGCTGGGTAACCTTAAATGATTCACCATCAGTCACCTGAATTGGATCAAGACCTACTGAATCTCCACCTCGTCCAAAAACAAAAGTCCCACCATACTCAGGATCCTGAGCATAGGCACCTATACTTAAACCAACAATTAACATACTTAATATTACAAACATTACTAAACTTCTTTTTATCATTCTCACTACTTACCTCCTCAAGGTTAATATAAAATTTTAATATAAATTGCTACTCAAATTCCTCTACTACTTTTTCACCCCCTTAAAATAAAAAAAATAAAACAAACTTTTAGTTAGTTATTTAGTATTAATTATATATGTTTTTAACATAATTGTCAATTAATTATATACAATTTATCCATATTAGCTTTTAATTATGCAGTTGAAAATCTGGCGGGCTGTTGCCTGTTTGCTCATTTTTTCAAATTCTAATTTTTCATCTTTACTGATAATAGTCACCTGATTTAGATCACTCATAAAACCTGTTTCTGAACTAGTAATATCATTTGCAACTATGTAATCTAAATTCTTATTTTTTAATTTAGCTTCAGCATTCTTCATCAGATTCTCACTCTCGGCTGCGAAACCGACTAATAATTGGTCTTTTTCTTTCTGCTTACCTAATTGGGCCAAGATATCAGTTGTTGCAGTCAGTTCTAAAGCCTTCATTTCCGAGATGCTCTTTTTGATTTTCTGTTTAGAATATTGGGATGGCCTATAATCAGCAACAGCAGCAGCCATAATAATAATATCTTGTGCAGAAGATATGTTAAATATGGTATCAGCCATTTCTAAAGCAGAATCAACTTTAATTAAATTGACACCTAGTGGTTTATCCAAATTTACAGGACCTGAGACTAATGTTACATCGGCCCCTCTATTGACTGCTTCTCTAGCAAGTGCAAAACCCATTTTACCACTTGAATAATTAGTAATAAATCTAACAGGATCAATTTTTTCTCTAGTTGGTCCAGCTGAAATTAATATTTTCAGACCAACTAAATCTTTATCAGTTAAATGATAATTTATATGTTCTAACAGTTCGACAGGTTCTGGTAATCTACCTTGTCCTTCATAACCACAGGCTAAATAACCAGCTCCCGGCGTAATTAAATGATAACCTTTTTCAGTAAGATAATCCATATTATCCTGTACAATCGGATTATTTAGCATATGTACATTCATTGAAGGGGCAAGTAAAACTGGTGCTTTAGTTGCCATGATAACTGTACTCAACAGATCATCAGCTATCCCATTTGCTAACTTGCCAATGAAATTTGCAGTAGCAGGCCCGACTATAAAGAGATCAGCCCGATCAGCTAAAGAAATATGTTTTACATCATGGTGAGCTGGTGGTGTGAAAAGATCACTTTCAACTGAATTATGTGTTATTGATCGAAAAGTTACTGGCCCAACAAACTTTTGAGCTGAATCTGTCATGATAGGAAATACATTATGACCAGCCTTTGTTAAACGGCTAGCCAACTCAACCATTTTATAAGCAGCAATGCCACCAGTTATCCCTAAGACAATATTTTTTTCCTTTTTAGCTTCCATATGGACCACCTATTTTAGTGTGTTTTTACTTTTCTTTTCATATTTTAATTTACCAGCTATTATTTCTTCTAAACTTTTAGAGACTGGTTTTCTATTTTTGTAGCTATCGAGAATATCATCGCCATCTAAATTTAAATTCCTAGCCCGTCTTGCAGCAAGTATAACAATAGTATAAAGGCTATCCGCTTTGTCATGCATCATATCAGCAGATGGATCTGTAATCAATTTTGTTTCCTCCTTTTATTTCTAGCTTCTTTTTCTTTGCTAATTATCTCTTTTAATCTTTTAACTGTGCGTTCTAGTTCATCATTGAGTATTTCATAATCATATTTATGAACCTCTTTTAGTTCCAGTTGAGCATTGCCCAATCTTATCTTCTTGGATTCAGGAGTTTCCGAACCTCTTCGATCTAACCTATTGCCCAGTTCTTCTAAAGATGGAGGAACTAAAAAAATATAGATCGCATCTGGATAAGCTTTTCTAACCTGTCTTGCTCCCTGAATATCAATCTCTAGAATAATATCTTCTCCCTTAGCTAATGTCTGATCAACATATTCTTTGGGAGTCCCATAATAGTTATTATGAACAAGAGCACTTTCAATAAATCCATTCTCTGCCTCAATTTTTTGAAACTGTTCAGTTGTTTTAAAAAAATAATCCTCTCCATCTACTTCACCTGCGCGTGGAGCCCGTGTAGTCGCGGATATAGAATACTTTACATCATGATAATCTTCAAGCAATTTATCTAGTACTGTACCCTTTCCCACACCTGAAGGTCCTGAAAGGACAAAAAGAATACCATCAGCCATAAAAACAGCCCCTTTCCCCTTATTCTTTATCATCGTCAAGGCGATGGGATACTGTTTCTGGCTGAATAGCAGAAAGGACTACATGATCACTATCTGTAATAATAACAGCCCTTGTTCTTCTACCATATGTGGCATCAATTAGCATACTTCTCTCCCGCGCTTCCTGAATAATTCTTTTGATTGGAGCCGATTCAGGACTGACAACGGCAATCACCCTATTTGCTGCTACAATATTTCCAAATCCAATATTTATTAGATTAACTTTCATTAACATATAACCTCCTGTAACACTTTATGTATTAATTATTTTATTGACTATTTTAATTATAATATCATAGCATTACTTGTTTGACAAGGGTTGAGACGTTATATCTCCGATAAATGTAGGCATAATGGCAAAAACTATAATTAGCGCCCATTCTCTAATTGTTAGCGGAACAGTGTAGAAAAAGCTCTGTAACCAATTAAATTCTAAGACTGCTAGTAATAGTAGGAAAGAACTTATTACAGATAATAGAAGCCAAAAATCAGCTTCCAAGAGATTCTCTAGAAAGCTTTTTTCTTCTGATTGGCAACTAAAAACAAAAAACAACTGAGACATTACTAGTGTTACAAATGCTGCTGTACGAGCAGTTAAAAGACCACTATCAAACTTAAAAATAAACAATAAAAAGACCAAAATTGTACTTAGACCAATTAATCCACCTTGCAAAATAATGGAACTTTTCATGCCTGAAAAAATTGTCTCATCAACCGGACGTGGTTTTTTTAACATCACACTATCATCACCACTGCCAACGCCAAGTGCTAGTGCAGGCAGTCCATCAGTTACAAGATTAACAAATAAAATTTGAATTGGCAGTAGTGGTAAGGGAAGATCAAGAACTACTCCCAAAAAGATTGCTAATAATTCACCAATATTACAAGAAAGCAAATAACGAATAAACTTTCTAATATTACTATAAATAATTCTACCTTGTTTTACAGCACTAACAATGGTAGTGAAGTTGTCATCTGCCAATACAATTGAAGCTGATTCTCTAGCAACATCTGTTCCTTCATCACCCATAGCAATTCCTATATCAGCTCTTTTAATAGCTGGTGCATCATTTATACCATCACCTGTCATTGCCACAATCTCATTTTCACTCTGTAATTTTTCAACTAATTTTAATTTATCAGCCGGTGTTACTCGGGAATGTATTTCTTTAATACCTAGTTTTCTACCAATTACTTCAGCAGTTAATTTATGATCACCTGTTACCATAATTGGTCTAATACCAGCATTTAGACAGGTAGCAACAGCTTCCTTCACCCCTGCACGTGGTGGATCAGATAGACCAACTAAACCTAAAAATATTAATCTCTCTTCATCAGGATAGGTTTCACTATTACTTTTAACAGGTTTATAAGCTACGGCAATGACACGCAATGCACGTGTCGCCATATTTTCTGCAACTTGTTTAATTTCTTCTCGATAATCATCTGTAAACTGTTTTATACCACTACTATCTTCAACTCTACTACTTCTATCTATTATTTCTTCGGGAGCACCTTTTGCAAAAAGATATTTCTTTTTATTATTATTATTAATAACTAATGATGATATAATTTTTCTTTCTGAAGTAAATTCATTTAACTTTAGTAATTTAAATTCTTTATCAATATCATTTTTAGTCAAGCCAATCTGATATGCTCCCTCAATAAAAGCTTTATCAGTTGGATCTCCATTTAATTTAAATTCTTTGCTATCTTTAAAGTATTCCTTCATTCTCTGCCAGGGATTCTTATTTTGTACTGGCCTAAACTCAGCCTGATTACTTAAAAAGCCAATTTTAAATAGCTTTTTCATATATTTACTAACTGACTTATCTTCAAATGAAAATTTCCTAATTTTACGGTTAACAAAGATTCTTTCAATCTGCATCCTGTTTTGGGTTAATGTTCCTGTTTTATCTGTACAGATTACTGTAGCTGAACCAAGTGTCTCTACAGCAGGCAATTTTCTAACTATTGCATTTTCTTTAATCATTTTTTGCACACCTGCAGCCAGAGAAAGTGTAACTACAGCGGGTAGTCCTTCTGGTATTGCTGCAACGGCTAGACTAACACCTGCCATAAACATTTGGTATGTCGATCTTCCTTTTAAAATTCCAGTAACTACAATAAGAATTGTGATGATGATGCTGATAAAGACCAACCATTTACCTAAATAAGCCAATTTTTTCTGTAAGGGTGTTTTTCTACTATTATCCTCATCCAACATCTCTGCGATCTTGCCCATCTCTGTTGCACTGCCAGTTCGAACGACTACTCCTCTTGCCTGGCCACGCATCACAGTTGTTCCCATGAAAAGCATGTTTGATTGACGAGCTAAAGAAAGTTCACGTGTAAACAATCTTTCCCCGGTTTTTGCTACAGGTTCTGACTCACCCGTCAGTAATGACTCATCCACAGAAATATCACTATCTTCAATTAACCTAATATCTGCAGGTACACGGTCTCCAGCTTTAATACTGATTAAATCTCCTATGACCAACTCAGCAGCTGGAATTTCTTCTGGAATTCCATCCCTAATAACTGTCGCCTGAGGAGCTGCAAGTTCTTTTAGTGCAGCTAATGATCTCTCTGCCCTATATTCCTGTACAAAACCAAGCACTGCATTTAGTAAAATAATAGTGAAAATGGCAATCCCATCAGTTATTTCACCTAATAAAAATGACACAATTGTGGCAATTAATAATACTATGATCATAAAATCTTTGAATTGTCCCATGAATATACTAAAAATATTTTTACCACTTGTCATTGTTAATTGGTTTAAACCGTGACTTTTTAATCTCTTTCTAGCTTCACGTTTACTTAAACCTTCCTCTAAATCAGAAGAAAATTCTTTTTTTAGACTCTCTTCAGAAACCTGATAATAAGATTCCTCCATCCTTTTCCCTCCCTACTGCCTGTTTATAATATGCTATGCAGCAGAAATGACAATCATAACTCAAAATTGACGTGGAGTAATTATTCTTTTATACTTATAAAATAGAAGAATACTTAAGGAGTGATTTGATGTCAGTTGATGGAGTATTATTATCAGCGGTAAAACATGATCTAACAAATAAAATTATTGGTGCAAGAATTGATAAGGTTTATCAGATTAATAAGTCTTTAATGAAAATCAATTTAAGACAGACTGGAGAAAATCTTGCAATGGCAGTCTCAATTTCAGCCAATGGTGCAAGAGTACATCTGACAGAGTTAAATTATGAAAATCCACCTTATCCGCCTGATTTTTGTATGTTACTTAGAAAATATTTAACTAATGGATATATACAAGAGATAAGACAACCTGATTATGAGCGTTTATTAGAGATAGATATTGAAAAACGTGGTGAAAAATTTACCCTGATTCTCGAAATAATGGGCAGATATAGTAATGTTATTTTAATTGATGAACAAAAAAATGTACTTGATGCTATGCATAGAATTACAGAAAAAGTTAGTAGTGAGAGGCAGCTTTATCCTGGTTCTAAATATAAATATCCACCTGCACAAGACAAAATTAATCCTCTTGTCGTAAATAAAGATAATTTTTTCAGATATATACCGCTTAATTTTGCTGATGATTCTTTTCGAGCAATTATGTATAATTTCCAGGGCATTGGTCCTTATACAGCCAAAGAAATTGTTGACCGAGCAAAAATAGATCCTAAAGCAAATTACGACGAATTAGAGCAAGCAGAAAAAAACAATTTGCGCGACAGTTTTGTCAGGCTTTTTCAGAAAGTTAGCGAGGGTGATTTCACGCCTAGTATGGGAATTGATGAAGATGGAGAAATTACATATATCTCTCCCTTTCCGCTCCAACATAGATCTCCGGAAAAGACTATCAATTATTCTTCCACCGGTCCTATGTTAGATTATTATTATATCCATGAGATCAAAACAAAGGTTTTACGAAAAGAAAAAAATGAATTGCTTTCTGTTGTAAATAAATACTTGGGTAAAAATAATAAAAAACAAAAAAAGTTACGGGCAAAACTTAAAGATAGCCAGCAAGCTGAAAAATACAAGAAAAAAGGCGAAATTATTACAGCCAATATATATCAGCTAAAGCGTGGCATGAAAAAAGCTATCCTACCTGATTACTATAATGAAGGTAAAGAATTAAAAATCACGCTTGATCCTAAATTATCACCATCAGATAATGCACAAAAATATTATAAAAAATATAGCAAAGCAAAAAAGAGTGTTGCCCACTTAAAGAGAGAGATTAGAAAATTACGGCATGAAGAACGTTATCTTGATCAAGTTAAATTAAACCTAAGCCAGGCTGAAACTACTGAAGATTTATCGGAAATTAGAGAAGAGTTAAATGACGAGGGTTATCTTAAGAAAAAACAGCGTAAAAATAAAAAAGGTAGAAAAGGTAAGACTAAAGCTCTTCCGCCTTACAAATTTATTTCTTCAGATGATTATCAAATTCTTGTAGGTAGAAACAACCGTCAAAATGATCGACTCACCAAAAAAATAGCAAATCAAGCTGATATTTGGCTCCATACTAAAGAAATTGCTGGTTCCCATGTTATAATACGTCGGGATACTGATCAACCAGTACCAGACTCAACTTTAAAAGAAGCAGCCACCTTAGCAGCCTATTTTAGTAATGCAAGGGAATCGACCAATGTACCAGTTGATTTTACTGAAGTAGCTAATGTAAATAAACCAAAAGGTGCTAAACCTGGTTTGGTTTATTATGATGAATATCAAACAATCTACATTGATCCTGATGCAGAATTAATTAAAAGCTTGCGCAGATAAAGAATAAATTTAATAATAAAAATCAATAATGCTAGAAGAGTAATGATAATTCCAATTAATTCTCCCTTCCTCTGGTAAAAGGTTGTTTTCTGATTTAAAATAATATTTACCATGAAGGGAGAGTTATTATCTTGCTGCATTACTATCTCATTTCCTAAGGGAGAAATATAACCAGAAATAGCCTGATTACCTGCTCTAACAACAGACTTCCTGCTTTCCACAGCTCTAAAAACCGAGACTCCCCACATCTGTATTTGTAAATTTGCATCTCCAAACCATGCTTCATTTGATTGATTAGCAATAAACTGATAATTTTTAGCAACCTTTTTTGAGACTGGGTCTAAAATCTCTGAACAAATTAAATTCAACCAACTAAAACGTTGAGTGGAAAAGATTAAATCCGAATCACCTGGAAATATAGGAATTATTGCATAACCGGTTAATCTTTCTACAAAATTTGCAAAGGGAATATATTCTCCAAAGATTAAAGGTTTTTGTTTATCATAGCGATCTATAACTTTTCCTCCAGGTGCTAGCAAAAAATTACTATTATACTCTTTCCTATCAGAATCACCATCTTTGATAGCACGACTACCAACTACTAAATAACTATCTACCTTTTCAATTTTATTAAAAAACATCTCCCGGTAAAATTCATTTTTGATCAGATCAAAAGTAAGTGAGGTTTCCGGTGTTATTATTAAATCAGCACCAGTGAGTTGATCTGCTGCATTGCCAATTTTTTCGACAATTTGATTCACAAATTCGGGACGCCACTTATCTTCCTGATTGAATTCAGTCGGAATAATACCTACTTTTAAATAATTATTCCCGTCTACTTTGCTCGGTAGGTTTCCTACTATCGCTATTACCAAAATTAAAATTAGAAGTGGCACCATTCTCTTCATGGAATTTTTTTTAATTATTTTAAATAAATAACCAGCCACCAAGGCTACTACAAAAGAAACTAATAAAACGCCTCCATAAGAAGCAAATTGTAATACCCATTTATTCCGAAATTGACTATAACCAAGATATCCAAACGGATAAATATTTAGCCAATAATATCGGATAAATTCAAATCCTGTCCAGGAAAAAGCAAAAATAAATGGGCTAAAACTATGCTTAGGCTGCATAAAATTATGAATTAGAGACCATAGTCCAAAGTAAAGGCCACCAATAATTATAGTGGTAAAAAGTATTAAAAAAACGACTGACATAGAAAGATCACTAAAATCGGCCAGAGGAAAATATAACCAATAACCTGTACCAGCCAAAATACCGATTCCCATCAACCAACCAAAAAAGAATGTTCGTTTTCCTTCTTCTCCCTCTAAGGCAAATAGTAACGGTAAAAAAGAAAAGAAACTAATTAAAAATAAATCCGGTTTAAAATATGGTATGATATATAAAATTGCAGCCAAAATTGCCAAGGCGCTACTCATAAAATTCCTCCTGACATTAATTACTCAATTGAATTATTCTTGCTGATTCTGTTAAAACCTTATCTTTACTAAAATCATATGCATAACAAGCACCATTAACCATTTTAGTTTCAAGCTTACCAGCAGCAACTTGATTTCCTTGCAGATGAGGAGCATCAAGCAAACCACTTTTAATAGCTCTAGCAAGAACTTCCGGGCTAGCCAATGAGTCGCTCTCTTGCGGAGACCCTAAGTTCTTAATTGCTTCTAATAAAATATCTGCTTCTTCTAACAATTGATCTTTGCGTTTCTGTATCGTTTGATCTTTAAGAAAATCCGGATAACCTGCAATAGAATTATATATAACTTGACTGGCGATTTTACAACTTTCTATTACATCTCCTGCTCGTGCTGCATGGTCAGCTTCTGAAAAACCCACCACATGTACTAAATCAGGCTCAAGTGCCATACCCAGAAATGTTGCATATGCAAGTTGACCTTTTGCTCGATCAAGATCTAGCGGAAAACTAGCAAGTCCTGCCCTAACCTGAGTATATACTTTAAATTCTTTATCAACCAGACTCTCAATTAACTCTTTTTTGGCCAGCATTTTTGCCAGATCCATTGGCCCAGAAGTCTGAGCAGGATTATTAAACATATATTGTGCAATAAAATCTTTAACTCCCATTTTTT
The DNA here is from genome assembly GCA_016278485.1 of Halanaerobiales bacterium. GTDB lineage: Bacteria > Bacillota > Halanaerobiia > Halanaerobiales > Halanaerobiaceae > JADQBT01. The sequence goes on along the minus strand of JADQBT010000001.1, from coordinate 46,734 downwards.
TGGCGTTGTAAGCGCCTAGATAAGCCATTGCCACTGCTATTGTATCATGGGCATCACGCAAACTCCAATGATGAGCTTCATTTACCTCAACTGGAATATTATTTTTTCCATGCCATCTCATTAACTCCTGATTCTCTTTTATGCCAGTTAAAAGATCGCGTGGACCTCGCCCATCTAATTCATTATACCAGGATAATGGTACTGCAGCCCAGGCATTATTTATTGTTTCAATTAATAATTTAGCCATTTTAAAAACATCTCTTGTCCCACTATAACTTCTTAAAAGCGGAAAGTTCCCATAACGACTAGCTTTATAAAGATTTTGCAAATCTTTTGCTGTCCTGATTGGTACTCCACCTGCTCCTTTTTCCGTTTCATTCATTTCGGCTGGTCTAAAAAATGACTCCTGTGCATTTTGATCTGGACCAAGCGAAATAATATCAACAACTTTACTTTTAGCAATTTTTTTAATACCTGACAGGGTAGCCTCCATAGTCGGCTGACCATAATGATGTCTAATTAGTGGATATGGTTTTTTATCTGCAATTCTATCTAATAAATTATCTGCATAATTTTCTGCAATCTGCTCAGGTTCTTTTCCATCAAGAAAAGCAATAATTTCTGCAAGTGTTTCTTCTCCACTGAAAACTACATCAAAAAGCCCTACCTTTTTCGCTACATTAGCAACCGGCAGGGTTCCTCCAAAAATATATTTAAATTTTGTTAACCCTCTTTCTTCTACACTATCCTTTAGTTTGTTTAAGACCCTTTCTGCCGTCTCTGGAGTAAGGCGGTAGCCTACAGCTACCACCTCTGGTTCACTTTCTTGTACAGCATCAAGTAAATAATCTATCTTAACCGCGGGTCCCAGAAATTTTGTTTGATAACCTCTCTGCCGGGCCAGTTGCAAAAAATTACTAACCCCACCTACATGAACACAATTTCCAATTGAGGCACCAATTATTAATTTTTCCATTTCTGTACACCACTTTCTTGATCTAATTTTTTCAATAATTTAGGGATCATAATCTGTTCAGCTTCAACCCCTTCAATTAAATGCTCATCAAATTGTACTTTAACAGTTTTTCTAGGTAGACTTCCATGTGTTACTAAAGCTCTTAATTCATTAATAGACATTCCCTCAATACCAAGTGAGGCTACCGTTCTGCCTGTTGCCCGATAATCTGTTTGATGGACAAGATTAGCTAGGTCTATAATCATCTTAATTGCTGGTGTTTCTACCTTAAAATAATCACCTAAAGAAGCAATTGGGACTAAGCTCATTGGCACATCTTCAAAAATATAACGATGTGCTGTACTTGGAGGAGCTTTAATTCCCGCATATTTCAAATTGTTATTAAGTAACTCGTGCAAATTATGACCAATTGCACCATAAGACAGCCTCAACCATTCTGCAGCACTAGTTGGCTCTACTCCAATTATTTGGGCAACTGCCATTCGTTCCTCATCTATCTTTTCAAGAACTTTAGCAACAGATTGTGAGACTCCTTCTTGATAATAATTAAAATCTCCCGCCCGCGATTCAATCCAGGCCATATTTAACAGAGTAGGTGCAGGATGAAAAACAGCACCAATATTATCCAAACTCGTTTTTAAAACATTCTCCACAGGAAAAAATTGTGGTAAAACATCATCTAATTTAGCAAAGACCTCTTTAGTTTTGTTACTAGGAAAAGCAGCTAATTCAACTTTGTTTTTAATAGCAAATATTTTAACTTCGCCAGGTGAAACAACTCTACTTGCAAAAATAAAAGTTTGCGCCTCAGCTAATAATAAATCAGCCTGACAGTTATTTTTTGTCAAGATATTATTAAATTCAAGCGCACCACCTGTCCGACCAGGATTAAGTATAATTAATTGCCCATCTTCTAGACAACTACTTAATTTACTGGCTAAATAACGGTGAGCGACAGCGGGAGTAACGACCAGAACGATCTCCACTCCCTCGATCGCCTTAACAAGTTGATCTGTTACAATATTTAAGTAACCTATACCTTCTACTACACCGGTAATCTTAATCTGACCAGTCTCTTGCAGGGCAGAAATTCTCGGAAGACTTCTATTATAGAGATTAACCTGATGACCCTGATAGGCCAAATAAGCAGCTAAAGCCTGTCCTCCATTACCTGCACCCAAAACAGCAATTCTCTTCTTTTCCATCTTTATTTCCTCCTCATATTATTGAACTATAAAATACCCCCTGCAATATTTTTAGTTAAAAAAAAGCCCTCTAACTAGAGAGCTTTTTTAAATAAACTTACAAGTGTCCTAATTAATTATAGCACAGTTTATCTAATATATCAATATTTTTTATCTTAGTCGTCTTCTCTATTTGCTTCTTCCATAATTTTTTGGCTTAATTCCCCTGGTACTTTATCATAATGGGCAAAATGCATATCAAAAGCACCATAACCACCAGTAATGGATTTTAGCTCTATTGCATAATTGAACATTTCAGATTCTGGTACTTCAGCTTTAATTACTTGAGTACCATCTTTAGGCTCCATTCCCTGTATTCTACCTCTACGCGAATTAAAGTCTCCCATGATATCTCCCATGAAATCCTGAGGCACAGTAACTTCGACTTCCATAATAGGCTCTAGAATTACTGGTTTTGCCTGAGCTAGACCTCTTTTGAACGCCTTTGAAGCAGCAATTTTAAAGGCCATTTCTGATGAATCTACATCGTGGTAAGATCCATCATAAAGAATAACTTTAAAATCTACTACGGGAAAACCACCCAAAACACCTTCATCCATAGCTTCTCTAATTCCTTTTTCTACTGCCGGAATATACTGACTAGGAATTGATCCACCAAATATTTCTTCTTCAAATATAAATCCTTTACCTCTTGCTAAAGGCTCCATCTTCATTAATACATGACCATATTGACCACGGCCACCTGATTGTTTTTTATATTTTTCTTCAACATCAGCTCTAGTCTGAATTGTTTCTTTATAGGAAACTTTTGGATCAGAAGTTTTAAATTCAACATCATATTTGCGTTTACATTCATCTAACACAACATCAAGATGAACAGTTCCCATTCCAGTAATCAAGAGTTGTTTTGTAATCTTATTATAATCAATCCTAAAAGTCGGGTCAGATTGTGCATAACGATGTAAGGCAGATGACATCTTCTCTTCATCGATACCTTCGCTTGGCTCGGCTGCACGTTTAAACATTGGTTTAGGGAATGGAATATCCTTATACAAAATATCTGATTCTGCTGCACGAATAGTATCTGAGGTTTCTAATTCATCAACTTTTGCCATTGCTCCAATATCACCAGCAATTAATTCATCCACATTTTCTTGTTCAGACCCATTCATTTTATAAAGCTTGCTTGCTTTTACATGCTCATTAATGCGTGGAATATATATTTTATCATCCCGATGTAATTTACCACTAATAATTTTAAAGACAGATAACTTACCAATATATGGATCTACCAGTGTTTTAGAAACTATCCCACTAAAAGGTGCTTCAGGATCAACCTTTGGATCCGCTCCCTCTGCAACAATCTTTTCTAAATCCATGCTCACAGGTGACGGTAAAATTTTCACCAGGTGATCAAGTAAACGGTCAATACCTGAATCTTTTTCAGCAGAACCTGACATAACCGGTACTAATTGATGGGCACAGACTTCTTCAAAAAACGCTTTTGTAAGTTCCTGATTTGAAATAGGATCATCCTCTAAATATCTCATCATCAACTCTTCATTTAATTCAACCACAGATTCAACCAGTTTTGTGCGGTATTCTTCAAACTTATCTCTTGCATCTTCAGGTATATCAACCACTTTTTCTTGTCCATCTTTAATTAAATAAGCTTTTTCATCAAGCAGGTCAATAATTCCTTGATAATTTTCACCAACACCATAAGGTATTGACGTTAAAGCAAGTTTATCTGCAAATTTGTCTACCAGTTCTTGATAAACTTCCTCAAATTTAGCTCCATCTTTATCTAATTTATTAATAAATATTGCTCGGGCCAGATTATCTTTTACTGCCATTTTCCAGACATAATTAGTATTTACTTCTATACCAGATGTTCCATCAATTAAAAGTAATGCACTTTCAACCATTCTAATTGCACTTGCAACTTCTCCGCGAAAGTCTGCGTATCCAGGTGTATCAATCAAATTGACATACCTATTCTTCCAAGGAAAAGAAAAATAGCCATTTGTAATAGAGTATTTATGTTCTTTCTCTCCAGGTGTATGGTCAGATTTGGTAGTACCTTTATTAACACTACCTACCTCATCAATTTGCCCGGTAAGTTTAAGTATCTTTTCAGTCAAAGTTGTCTTACCGGCACCTCCATGGGATATTAGGCAAAAATTTCTGATATCTTTAGTATTAACATTACTCAATTTTTACACCAGCCTTTCAATATTTTAAAAATCATATTTTTTTCAGACACTATTGTATTCTATAAAATAGTTCTTAATTCCTGCAATTTTGTGAATATTTATAGAAAAATTTTATGGAAATTATTTATTAAAATTATTCTCATAGACAAATCCACTCAATTTTTTTCTGTCTGGTCTAGTTTTTTCATCAGCTACTTGTTTATCCGATAAAATACCACTTATCTCTTCAGCTTTTTTCCCAACATTAATCAATGTAATAACTGTATAATCATCAGGTATGTTAAGTACCTCTTTTGTAGCAGCCTCATCATAACCTGCAATCGGATGTGCGACAAGACCTAATTCTGTGGCCCTTAAAATCAACATTGATGTAGCTAAACCAACATCAAATAAATAATATTCTCTGCCACTTAAAACACAATCATCTTCAGCTTTGGCTAGAACAGCAATTATCATAGATGCCGATTCTGCCCATTCATTTCCTTTTGCCAACACTTCATGTAACTCTGACAATTTGCTTTCAGCATGTACAAAAACATATCGCCAAGGTTGTTTATTAAAGCAAGAAGGTGCCAAAGAAGCCGATTCAGCAAGGTCCTCAATTAATTCTCGATTAATCTCAACTGGTGCAAGTGAACGATAAGCTCTTCTTTCTTTAATTGCTTTTTTTACATCCATCTTCTAAACCCTCCCTAATAGTTTATAACTGCCTCTGCAACATTTTTACCTAATTCATAACATTGATCAAGCATATTTGCGTCTGGAGAATACTGAACTTCTACTACTGGTTCTACTAACTGACAATTTACTTGTTTAGCAAAATTCTGTAGCCGGCTAACTGCCCCTCCACTCCAGCTGTAAGAACCAAAAATTCCTAAGACACGCTTTTTAAGGTTGCGATTTTCAAGATCATTAATAAGCGTTTCCATTGGTGGAAAGATTTCCAGATTATAAATACAACTTCCCAATACAACACCTTTATACTGCCAGATCTCATTTATAATATCTGAAACGTGTTTTCTCGAAACATCAAATAATTTTATATTTTCAATACCATTTTCTGATAATGATCTGGCTACTGCTTCTGCCATAATCTTTGTATTTCCATACATTGAACCATATACTACAACAACACCCTCATCAGTTTCATAATTACTCCATTTTCTATATTCTTCAATGATATAGTTAGGGTCTTCTCGCCAGACTGGTCCATGTGTTGCAGCTATCATTTTAATATCAAGATCTGATAATCTTTGAATAGCTTTACTCACTAATGGACTATATTTTGCAACAATATTAGAAAAATAACGGCGTATTTCAGTTGCATAAAAATTAATATTTAATTCATCATCAAAAAGAACACCATCAAGAGAACCAAAACCACCAAATGCATCTCCAGAAAACAAGATTTGATCATATTCATCAAAAGTCATCATTGTTTCTGGCCAATGTATCATAGGCGTTAGATAAAAACTCAATTGATGCTTACCTAAATCTAGTTGGTCTCCATCTTCTATTATTTTGGTACCTTCTTTGATATTATAAAAGCCTGCTAAAAAATTCATTGTTTTGGCATTACCTACTATTTTAAGATCAGGGTAGGCTTCACGAAGAGACTTTATTGAACCAGAATGATCTGGCTCCATGTGATTAATAATTAAATAATCAACTTTTCTTTCACCAATCAGACCTTTTATTTTTTCTAAAAATGAGTCATTATAATTAATTTTAACAGTATCTATTAAAGCAATTTTCTCATCTTTTATTAAATAAGAATTATAAGAAACTCCTTCAGGTAATGGCCAAAGTGACTCAAATAAATCAGTTTCTTTATCATTCACTCCAACCCAATAAATATCATCTGTCATTTGAATTGCATTAATCAATCATTATCTCTCCCTTCTTAATTGTAATAGTTCTATATAAAGTAAACTAATCCTGCAACAACTATCCAATCTAGTTTTCGCTTAAAAACTTGAGTGCCTCTCTAAAATCATCACTAAGATCTGCTTTAAACTGCATCCATTTTAGTGTAGTGGGATGTTTTAAGCCTAAACGATAAGCATGTAAAAGCTGCCTGTCCACCGTAAGCTTACTTTGTTGACGTCCATATTTTTTGTCGCCAACAACTGGATAACCCATATATGCTAGATGAACTCTAATTTGATGAGTCCTACCTGTTTCAATCTTAATTTCTAATAATGTAAAATCCTTGAATTTTTGCTTCACTTTGAATCTACTTATTGCTTTCTTACTATTATTTTTTTTGACTTTCATCTTTTTACGAGCCTGAGGGTCTCTCCCGATTGGAGCATCTATCTTTCCCTTCTCATAGGGTACATTTCCTTTGACTAAGGCTAGATAATATTTCTCAGTCTCACGGTTTTTAAACTGCCTGGCTAATTCTCGATGACTATTATCATTCTTAGCTACAATCATTACTCCAGAAGTATCCTGATCAAGCCTGTGTACAATACCTGGTCTTTTCTCACCATTAATCCCGGATAAATTTTCAGCATAATAGATTAAGCCATTCACTAAAGTATCATGATAATGACCTGGAGCAGGGTGAACTACTAAACCGGCTTGCTTATTTATGACTATTATATCTTTATCTTCAAAAATAATATCAAGTGGGATTTTTACTGCTTTAATTTCTGGGTCAGTTGCTGGTGGAACACGCAAAACTATTTTATCTGCATATTTTATTTTATTACTCTGTTGAGTTTGTTGACCATTAATCAAGACCAAACCATCATCAATTAATTTTTGCAGATATGACCTTGAATGATCCGCATTTTTTTGGGCGAGATATTTATCAATTCTCATCCCAGCCATATCCTCTTCTACTAAATATGTATATTCATCCACTTTTCTCACACCTTAAAAATCTATTCAATTAATATCACTTCTCCAGACTAGACCTAGTAAAGTAAATAAACCTATGACTAAAGCTGTGTCAGCCAGATTAAAGACCGGCCAAAACTTAAAATCTAAAAAATCAGTAACAAAACCTACGCTTATTCTATCATAAAGATTGCCAAAGTTACCTCCGAAAATCAAAGCAAAAGCAATTTTATGGATTAGGGTTTTACCAATCAGACTATGATAAATATAAATTAAAACAAATGTCAAAAAAATTGCTGCTACCACTAAAAAAATCCTCTTACCCGGAAAAATACCAAAGGCAGCTCCTCTATTTTGCACATAAGTGAGCTGAAAATAGTTTTTAATAATAGGAATTGATTCACCAGGTGACAGTTGATTCCTAATCAAGTATTTACTTAGTTGATCTAAGAAAAATATAAAAATTGATAAAATAACAACTAACATCTCACTCCCACTTCCCCACTATTATTATATTTTACCATATTAAAGCAGATAGAACAACTTACTAAAACCTTTATAGATAGGTTTGTACAATCTTAATTAACCTGGCCAGAAACTCACCAATAACTGGAATATTTAATTGTGCTAATCTCAGTAAGACAATTAAGAAAAGAGCACCCAAGACTGTTGCTCCAACTGCAATTCCCAGTCCTCTTGCAAGGCCAATTATAAAATTTAAAAGAATCATGCGATAAGGAGATTCCATCATCTGTTTTGTCTCTTTTTGATAATTATCCTCCATCTTTTCAGTTATTTTTTCTAACCTTTTCATTATTTTTTCAACATTGTCAATTTCTTTGTTATCATTTTGATCTTCATTATCGATTGTTATCACCTCATAAAAATTTATTATTCACCTTTATTCTATGCAAAATTTATGCTATTATATCTCTATGTATGTAAAATGGAGGTGAAATGAATTTGGAACTTACTTTGAATATAGAACATAGAAATCGGATGAAAAACATATTTATTTTAGCTTTGCCAGCAATTATGGAAATGAGTTTAAATACTTTAGTTGGTGTGGCTGATACTCTAATGATCAGTCATTTTATTGGTAAAGAGGCACTGGCAGCAGTCGGTTTTGCAAACCAGATAATTTTTATGTTAATCTTTATTTTCTCTTCTTTTAATGCTGGAGCTACTGCCATGATCTCGCGCAGTTACGGAGAAAAAAATTATCAGAGAATGGATAAAATACTTGCTGAAAATTTAACCTTGAATTTATTAATTGGTACTATAATTACATTTGTGACTTTTACCTTTGCTGGTTCAATACTTAATGTTTATGAAATAACTCCAATTGTAAAAAGTTATGGTGTTTCATATCTTAAAATTGTCTCATTAGGCCAATTTTTTATGTTTATTACTTTTGCTAGTGCTGCTGCATTGCGGGGAGCAGGTGATACAAGAACACCCATGTTAATCACAGGTGCTGCCAATATCCTTAATATTATTGGTAACTATTTCTTGATTACCGGTAGTTGGATATTTCCAGAACTGGGAGTTGCTGGTGCTGCTCTTTCAACTACTATTGCCAGAGGTATTGCTGCATTCCTTTATATTTATTTATTCTGGCAGGGCAAAAGGCATCTACGCTTGCGCATACATTTATTAAAACTTTCTAGCAAAATATTAAAACCACTCTGGAAATTAAGTTATGCTGCAGCAATTGAACAATTTTTTATGCAGACGGCTTTTCTTATTAATGGTATTTTCATTTCTAAATTAAATACTGTCTCTGAAGCAGCTTTCCGTATTTTATTAAATATTGAATCTATTTCTTTTATGCCAACAATCGGCATCGCAATAGCTACTACTACGCTAGTGGGTAAACATCTTGGTGCCAAAGATCCGGAAGAATCATTACGGACTGGTTTTACAGCTGCGGGCATGGGTGCATTATTAGGTAGTGCAATAGCACTTTTTTATTTTGTCTTTCCCATTTTTGTACTATCTGTCTTTACAACTGAAAAAGAAGTAATTGATGCCTCATTATTTACAATCAGGCTGATGGCTCTTAATCAACCATTTTTAGCTTTTATGATTATTATGACAGGAGCCTTAAGAGGAGCAGGAGATACAAAAAGTGCAATGTATATCACCATCATGCGTCTCTGGTTATTATTTATTCCTCTTTCCTATTTCTTTATACTGAAAACAGATTTTGGCGTTGCCGGTGTCTGGCTTGCAGAAATTACTTCATTCCTGGTCTTTTCTTTTGTAATATATCTTAGATTTAAATCTATGAAATGGGCAAGTATCAAATTATTTGAAGAAAATTAATTAAGAAGTTAAAAAAACTCCCCCTATAATAAACAGCTATATTATTTCCACTGTCTACTATAAGGGGAGCATATCACTTTACTAGGACCACTTTAATAAAATGGAAGTATATCACTTACAGGGTCCTTTTATTTATCTATTAATTTACAACAGTGGAACACCGTTCACATAAATCTTCATGCTCTTCATCATCGCCTACAGTTTCACTAAACTTCCAACAACGAGCACATTTTTCACCCTTAGCTGAAGTTACTTTAACAGAAACTTTTGTTTCTTGTCCTTGATAAGCTTCTTCAGGTTTACCTTCACCTAATTCAGCCTGTGAGACAATAAAGAGATCAGCAAGTTGTAGCAAATGATCTGAAAGAAATTCTTTTTGCGAATCATTAACTGGGTAAAGAGTAACCCGAGCATCTAGTGAGTTACCTATTTCCTTTTCAGCTCTTGCTAGTTCAAGTGCTTTAGCAACATCTTTTCTGATTGCTAATAATCTTTCCCATCTCTTCATTAATTCTTCATCTTGATAATTCTCATCTACTACCGGCCAATCTGTCAGAAATACACTTTCACTAGGGCAATCAGCTTCAGGTAGGAACTGCCAAACTTCTTCAGCCGTATGAATTAAAATCGGTGAAACAAGTTTTACAAGAGCCATCAAAATATCATAAAGAGTACTCTGAGCAGCCCTTCTACTGTGAGAGGCTGTTCCATCAGTATAGAGTCTATCTTTAGAAATATCAACATAAAGTGAACTCATCTCTACTGTACAGAAATTATGCACATCATGATAAACTCGATGGTACTCATATTTATCATAAGCTGCAGTTGATTTAAGAACTAACTCCTGTAATCTAATCATTATCCAGCGATCAATCTCTGTTCTTTCTGCATAAGGAAGATAGTCATCCTCATAAACGAAATCACTAATATTTCCTAAAATAAATCTAAATGTATTTCTTATTCTTCGATATACTTCCGAATTCTGTTTTAATATATCATCTGAAACTCTAATATCATTTTTAAAATCAGAAGATGCTACCCAGAGACGTAAAATATCAGCACCATATTGGTCAATAACTTTAAATGGTGAAACAACATTACCTTGTGATTTAGACATCTTAATTCCCTTATTATCAACTGTAAATCCGTTTGTTACGACTTCATGATAAGGAGCACGACCTTCAGTTGCAACAGCTGTTAAAAGAGAAGAGTTAAACCAACCGCGATACTGATCAGTCCCCTCTAGATAAAGCTGAGAAGGCCATTCTAGATTATCTCTGCTTTCCAGGACAGCTTTATGACTGGAACCTGAATCAAACCAGACATCCATAATATCTTCTTCTTGACTGAATTCGGTACCACCACAATGAGGACATTGATAGCCTTTAGGTAAAAGTTCACTAGCTGTATATTTATACCAGGCACCCGAACCTTCTTTAGCAACAACCTCTTTTAAAGCATCTAATGTATCATCATTGATGATAGCTTCTTGACAATCATCACAATAATAGATAGGAATTGGTACACCCCATTTTTTCTGGCGGGAAATACACCAATCAGAACGATCAGCAATCATATTTGCCATGCGTTCTTCACCCCAGGCAGGATACCAATCAACTTCATGAATTGCTTTTAAGGCTTCTTCCTTGATGGCCTCAATTGAAGCAAACCACTGATCAGTAGCTCTAAAAATAAGATTTCCCTTACAGCGCCAACAATGTGGATATTGATGATCGATAAAACTTAAATCCATCAATAGATTATCCTCTTTCAAAGCTTCAGTAACCATGATATTAACTTCATCATAGTGTTTGCCAGCAAATTGTTTAGCTTCTTCAGTAAAATATCCTTTATTATCCATCGGTGCATAAATATCTAAATCATATTCACGACCAACTATATAATCTTCATGACCATGACCTGGCGCCGTGTGAACACAACCAGAACCTTGCTCAAGAGTAACATGATCACCAATAATAATCAATGAATCGCGATCCATTAAAGGATGAACACATTTTTTTCTTTCAAGTACTTTGCCACTGAAAGGTTCACTTATTACTTCGTATTCTTTAATTCCAGTTACTTTCATTACAGATTCAACTAACTCTTCAGCCATTACTAACTTTTCCCCTGCAACTTCTACGACTACATAAGGATAACTTGGATGGAGGGTAATAGCTAAATTAGAGGGAATTGTCCAGGGGGTAGTAGTCCAGATAACTAAATAACTATCTTCAGGCTTTAAAGTTACTCCACCTGCCTGCATTTCGTTTTTAACGGGAAATTTCACATAAATTGAAGGTGATCTATCCTCACCATGTTCAACTTCAGCTTCTGCTAATGCTGTTTCACAATTTGGACACCAGTGAACTGGCTTTTTACCTCTATAAAAGAGATCCTTTTTGGCCATTTCACCAAAAACTTCAATTTGTTTTACTTCATATTCAGGATTTAAAGTCAGATAAGGTTTTTCCCATTCACCCCAAACACCTAAACGCTTAAATTGTTCTTTCTGCCGTTCAACATATTTAAGAGCATATTCAGTACAACGCTCTCTTAGATCTTCAATTGAAAGTTCTTTTGCAGCATCTCCCATATCTTTTGTCACCTGATGCTCAATAGGTAGACCATGTGTATCCCAACCAGGTACATAAGGAGAATAGTAACCCTGTAATGTTTTATACCTAGTCACAATATCTTTTAAAATCTTATTTAAAGCATGCCCAATATGAATATCTCCATTGGCATAAGGAGGACCATCATGCAGAATAAAAGGTTCACTATCCTCCCTATTTGCAACTGCTTTTTCGTAAATTTTATTCTCCGCCCAAAACTTTTGAAAATCCAGTTCTCTTTCACTCAGATTAGCCCGCATCGGGAAATCTGTATTAGGTAAATTAATTGTTTCTTTATAACCCATTTTACAATCCACACCTTCCTTGATTTATATTATAAAATAAATAGACATTAAAAAAAGCCCTTTCACCCATGCAGGGGCGAAGGACCGCGGTACCACCCTGATTTTATTCCTCTCACAGAAATAATCTCATTGACCGTTAACGCCGGTAGACGATCCAAACCTACTTATTTTCGGCTTGATAACTCATAGGTGATCTTCATGATTAAAAAGTGGCTGGCTCTCACCGTACCCAGTTCGCTTTCACTTATTTTAATCATTACTCTCCTATTCAAAGCATTTGCACGATATTACATTTTTCTCAATTATAAACTAAATAAAGTTCTACGTCAAGGTTTTTAAACAAGTCAAGAGACCGAGCTCTCCTGCTTAGTTTTCTTTTTCTGCTTATCTTCTTCTAATAATTCCAGATGACTTTCCAATAAAGTTTTAAATCTAATTCGGAAAAAATTCCTCTGTTCTCTAAGTTGATCAAGTTTTCTTTTCTCTTGGCTTATTTCTGCCTCAGTATCTTTAATTATCTGATCAGCTTTCATCTCAGCTCGTTGAATAATCATATCAGCTTCATTTTTAGCCTGTTTTGTTCTTTCCTTAACAGTATCTTGCATAGAGCTAAGCGTAGATGCTAGCCTTTCTTCAATCGCTTGATAATTACTCAACTTTTCTTCAAGACCTTTTTTTTCTTCTTGCAGATTATTTAATTCTTTTAAGAGACGCTCATAAGCCATTCCTACTTCATCCATAAATTCATCAACCTGTGCTGTATTATATCCAAAAGTTGATTTTTTAAACTCTTTATTATAAATATCAAGTGGTGATAATTTCATAGCTTCCTCCTTTAATTAAGTATATCTTTTTAAAATAAGTTTAATCCGACCCCGGTTCGAAAAACCGTTATCCACCGCAACTTCTACCCGTCCCCGTCCTCTAACAGATATTAAGTCACCTAATTCAACATCAGCTGCTGGATCTTTCTCTTCCTTGTAATTTAATTTAACTCTACCACCTTTAATATATCTAGTCATCTTGCTCCGCGAATCACCGAATCCAGAACTAGCGACTGCATCTAGTCGCATAGAGGGTACAGTTGTTTTTATTTCCTTGGTATGTTGGACTGGTATTTCAAGTTGTTCAGCTTCAATTGCTTCAATTTCAACCGGCACCTCGTGCACTTTCATCAGTTTTAATTCTATAAATTCGCTAATCTCTTTGGCAGCAATAACCTGGGCATAACCATCAAGTACTAATAAATCCCCAATCACTTTTCGCTGGATACCTAATCCTAGGATAGCACCCAAAAAATCACGATGACTAATGCTCTGGAAAGAAAAGTTACCACTAATTTTTAAAACATCAATTTGAGCTGGAACTAAGTCTGGAAATAGATATTCCGGGAAAATAACTATTCTTTTACGTTCAGCTTGTCTATATCCACCCTCTTCGCGAAAATTAATATCAGAAATTTGCTCAAGAAGACCGCGGGCTATCTCTCTCTGATAAGGATTTAAAAAATCAGTTGCTTGTTCTTTATGTCTATTTAAAACCATCTCTATCTTATCCAATATATGACTACCTAAGAGTTGGTCGTCTTCACTATGCAAATGAGATAATAAGCGTTCCTTGTCTAACATTTATTCTGACCTCCAATATTAAAATAAGATACTAAATATAAAATTGCGAATAATTGATAACGCAAAGATAGCAACCAGGGGAGAAAAATCTATGCCAATACTTCCAGTTGGAAGTATTCTTCTAATTGGTTCAAGAATTGGCTCAGTAAATTTATAGATAAGATTAATAGCCTTTCTCCAACGGGCATCACTAATTGTTGGTTGTAACCAAGAAAGAATCACCCTGATAATAATCATAATATTTATAATCTCAAATGCAGCATCAATTATTCTATAAGTAATCATCATACTTTCCACCTCCTAAAATTTCACGCATATTGTCTAGATCCAAAAAGAGCAGTACCAATTCTAATCATAGTGGCACCTTCTTCAATAGCTACTTCAAAATCATTACTCATTCCCATCGATAATTCGGGTAAGTTAAATCCATCTTCATTTAACTTAGTTTGCATAGTTTTCATCTCGCGGAAAAAAGTTCGTGTTTTTTCAGGGTCATCTAGATGAGGCACAATAGTCATCATCCCTTTAATTTTTAAATGATCTAATTTAACAACCTTTTGCATAAAGTTACGAACTTCTGCTGGTAAAATACCAAATTTATTTTCATCGCCAGAAATATTAACTTCTACTAAAACCTCTATTGTCCTGTTATTTTTTTTGGCCCTTTTATTAATTTCTTTGGCCAGTCTCCAACTATCTAATGATTCGATCATTTTACATTCAGGCATCCTCATTAAATATTTTACTTTATTTCTTTGCAAGTGTCCAATAAAATGCCAGTTAATATTAGCTATTTTCTCATTTTTCTCTTGTAATTCTTGCACTCTGCTCTCTCCAAAAATACAGAGACCTTCCTTTTGCAAAAATTCAATCTCACTTTGTGCATGATTTTTACTCACAGCAATTAATTGAACATTCTTTTCTTCCCGTCCACTTTGTTGACAAGCTTTTCTGATTCTTTTTTGTAGTTCAATTAGTCTCTCTTTTAAATCATTTCCTTCCAAATTAGATCATCCTTTCCGACCAAAATTAAAATCTTCAGGATTGGTAATTACATTATCACCGACATCCAATCCTTCAACTATAGCATGATTATCATTACCATCTACAATAATAATTTCTCTAAAAAAATAGCTACCACTATTACGTAACAATAAAACACCCTGCCCATCAGGCTTGGTAAAGATTGCTTTCCTGGGTATGCGTATCCCTCTATATATATTTTTTATAAATCTTACATCAACCCAACGCAAATTCGTCCAACGTGGTATATATCTTTCAAGTTTAACTATAATTAAACTTTGCTCTATGTTATTATCTATTCTTATAATTTCACCTTCAATTAAATCATCATCTTTCCCATCATTAATAAATATAATTTCTCCCAATCTATATTCTTCAGCTTCTTGACTTGTTGTTGGAACAGCAAGATAAAGTTGATAGTTATTAACTATGCGATAAACAGGCTCACCTTTTTGGACGCGATTATTATTTATAAGATGCTGATATGATCTTTCATAATTATTTAAATTTTGCACAGAAATATCTGCTAAACTTTGCTCATTTAAAATCTTCTCTAAACCATCTGTTGCATAGCTAATAATCCCTGCTCGATGATTATAAATGGGGTATTGATTACTCTGATTTTTTATAATAGCTACTTTCTCACCACTATTAATACGTTGATTTTCTTCTTTTAATACTTCAACGATTCCCTTATAAGGTGCTCTAAATACTTTTTCTTCTCTGATTACCAATGCCTTGCTTTTAAAACCATCTATTACCTCACCGTGCACTGCAGTAGCTAACTTAAAATTTCTAAGATCAATTAACTGATAGATAATAATAACTAATAATATTGCTATAAACAAAAAAACAAAATAAGAAAGTTTACTTTTTTTCTGCTCTCTTTTTCTAACTGAAGTTGTTTTATAATCTTTCTGGTTCTGTGGGGAATAATTCATGAATTATCTCCTTATTTATTCAAGGTAACATCATCATACTGGCCATTCTACCAGTTTCACCCGGCTCACGTCGGTATGAAAAAAAATCATCTTTATTTGCATAAGTACATAAATTGGCCATAATTATATTTTTGCGAGGAATACCTTTTTTAATAATCATTAATTTGTTCAGTAAAGATAAATCTAATAAATAATGTCCTTCCCGATCTGAACTACTTAAAACTTCTTGAATCAAATCGGGAAATTTGGATTTAAACTTTTTAGCTAGTTCAGCCGAAACTTCATAATTTACTCCACTTATTGAAGGACCAATTGCCAGATATAGATCAGTCAACTTTGAAGAAAAATTAATTTGAGCTTTATTTATCAACTGTAAAGCTATTTTTTTATAAGTTCCTGGCCAACCTGAATGCGCCAAACCTATCACACCCTGGATTGGGTCATATAAATAGATAGGAACACAATCTGCATAGAATGAAAAAATAGGTAGTTGGCTACAGTTGGTAATTAACCCATCATATCCTTGCAAAGCAGATTCTAAATCAACTGCACCAGCACCTTTTTGATTCTTATCTACAAGAGCTATCTGATTACCATGTATCTGCTCAGCACAGACAAAGTCATGACTATCTATGGAAAATAGATTGGCAAATTTATTTCTATTAGCCAAAACCAATTCTTTATTATCTCCTACATGAAAAGCTAAATTCAATGACTTATATTGGTCTTCACTAAAACCACCTTTGCGACTTGAAAAAACTGCTACTATTCCTGCTGCTGCAAATTCATCGATTTCTAAATAAGATAAATTTGTCCTATTTTTCCAGGAAAACATTCCGAACAACCCTTTCTCATAAATTATTTAGTAGTTCTTTATAATAGTATAACATAATTAATTTTATTTTTAAAAGAATAAAACCGGCTAGGCCGGTTTTTAAAATTCATTATCTAACTCTTCATAATTATTTTGATCTTTAATCAAGATTACATCCTTGCCAATCAAATATATATCATTCCAATTAATAGTCTTTTTTTCTCGACCTGAAAAAAACTGATACCAATTTTTTTTCTTTTCTGGTATGATTAAGGCTTTAATTTGACCAGCATCAGGATCAATTTCTACATCATCAATATATCCAATTTTTCGGCCAGTTTTGATATCTATAACGTCGCGAGATTTCAATTCCGACTCTTTCATAGTTGCTCCCCCCTACTGCCAGATTATGCAGTAAGGATTTGTCTCGTGCATCATTTAACCAATTTACTAAAAATGATTTTACCTTTATATCTTTTTGTCCAACTTTTTTATCATTAAAACAAACAGGGGGAGAAAGTACACACCACCAATTAGCTCCCGCTGCCTGTCCAATTATAACTTTAACTGCTTGATAATTACCAGCTGGTAATGTCAATTTACTATAAGTCCGTTTGGGAAACTTATAAACCCCCTGTTCAACTTTAATTTTATAATTTACTCCTAATTGATTAATGTAACTATTAAGTTTATTTTGCATTGTTAGCAACTGCTCATTAGATATATCCTTTAACCAATTATTTCCGGAAAAATTTTCTAACAAATAGTCTCTTACCTGTCTTTTCAAATACTGATCAAAAGCAGAATCACTATTTGCCAAAATGTGCAGTCTTACTAGACTTTCATTTCTATAAGCTCGCGCAATTTTTTGTGGATAACCTTCACTTTGAAAATTGGCATATACTGAAATTGTTAAATAGATTAACAAAAGTCCCATAATTAATAACTGTAATTTTATTCTACTCATCTTTCTGCTCATTTTTTCTCCTCCTTAACATAACGTTGGAGTCTTTTTAGAGCAGCTTTTTCTAATCTGGAAACCTGAGCCTGAGAAATGCCAATCTCATCAGCTACTTCCATCTGTGTTTTCCCACCATAGAAACGATAAGTTAAAATTATTTTTTCTCTTTCATCAAGTTTTCGTAAACCTTCCCTAACCGCAATACCTTCCAACCAGATTTCATCTTCTGATTTTTCATCACTAATTTGATCCATAACAAAAATCGGATCTCCACCATCATTATAAATTGGTTCAAATAAAGAGATAGGATCCTGAATTGCATCTAATGCATAAACTATTTTAGAACGAGGTATATCAAGTTTTTTAGCAATTTGTGTCATCGTTGGTTCTTCAGAATTTTTATTTTTAAGAGTCTCCTTCATTTGAATTGCCTTATAAGCTGTATCTCTAAGAGAACGACTGACTCTTATCGGGTTATTATCTCTTAGGTAACGTCTGATCTCACCAATTATCATAGGAACAGCATAAGTAGAAAATCTAACTTTTTTTGACAAGTCGAAATTATCAATTGCCTTCATCAGTCCTATACAACCAACCTGAAAAAGGTCATCTGCATTCTCACCCCGGTTGCTAAACCGCTGAATTACACTTAATACGAGTCTCAGATTACCATGAGCAAGTGTTTGTCTTGCCTCAGGTGCACCTAAATGCATTTCTTTAAATAATTCCATCATTTTTTCATGTGATAATACTGGTATTTCTGAAGTATTAACACCACTTATTTCAACTTTTTGACCCATCTTAATCCCTCCAGCAGTTACATTATTTACTACATTATCATTATTACCAGGAATATTTTAATTATACATACAAAATTTTACTGCTGAAGGTAAAAAATATATGGCTTTTTAAACCATTCTAGAGATTTCTTTCTTCAATTTTTTTATAATTCTTTTTTCTAATCTGGAAATATAAGATTGTGATATTCCCAATAGATCAGCTACATCTTTTTGTGTTTTCCTTTCTCCTTTTTTAAGTAATCCATATCTTAAAATTAAAATCTTCTTTTCCCTGCCTGTTAGACTACCCATAGCAAGCTTTAATAGTTTCCAATTTACTTCTTGTTCAATATTTTGATAAATAAGATCTTCTTCTGTACCCAGTATATCTGATAATTTAAGTTCATTTCCATCCCAATCAATATTAAGTGGATCATCAAAATAAACCTCAGTTTTTCTACGATTGTTCTTTCTTAGATACATTAATATTTCATTTTCTATGCAACGAGAAGCATAAGTAGCTAATTTAATATTTTTGCTTACATCAAAAGTTTTAACAGCTTTAATTAATCCAATCGTCCCGATTGAGACTAGATCTTCTATATCAATACCTGTATTAGTAAATTTCTTTGCAATATAAACTACCAGACGTAAATTATGTTCAATTAAAAGGTCTCTAACCTGTTCATCTCCATTTGCCATCTTATTTAATAAAATATGTTCTTCCTCATCTTCCAGTGGTGGTGGCAATCTTTCACTACTACCAATATAATAAATCTCCTGTTCTTCATTATTTTTTGCCATAATAAATTTACTTATTAAATTTTTAATATAATAAAACTTTTTTCTGAGTAAATTAAACATAAACCTTCCCCCTCGAAAATCATTTTAATAATTCAGGATTAATAATTGCTGAAAACTTATTTTTTTTACTTAACTTTTTATCAACTAGGCCCAATTTCACCTTTTTACAAGAAAATTTTTGTTGTTGATAAATAAATTTTACCTCTTTTGGACAAAAACCAACAAGTAATCCTGTTTCTTGTCCAAGATCAGCATAAGGTATTAAAGAAAAGCTCTCTAAATAATGATGCTCAAAACATAATTTCGAGATATCTTTTCTTGCTAACTGTTGTTGATCTATTTCATTTTCTGAAAATATTTTACGAGCTTCTACTATAATAACTGGAAAACCAGTCTGAGGATCAGTTAGTTGATTTCCAGTATCAAGCAATCCCTTAATTTGTAATTTCTTATCTTTTAAAATAATCTCTAATTCAAGCAGATCATGTCTTACTGGTAAAACAGATGTCCAATATTTTTGACCAGCTTTTACAAAAATAATTAGTAAAATTAATACTGGCCAGAAAGAAATTTTAACACTTTTTGGCATGGCAACTAATAAATTCTGATAAACAGTTAAAAGACCAACCCCAGTAAAACTAATTAAATATAAATAACTAATATCTGTTAAGAAATTACGCCAACTTTTAAATTTAAATGCGATTAAGGTCATGCTTATTGCTGCAAAAAAATTTATAAATAATTTATTTAATCCCGTCTGCGCTAGATACCAGAATAGATTAATTAACAAATACAAGTTACTTACTAAAAGCACTATAGTTAATCTTTTATTTGATACTTTTTTACCTCGCATTAAGGCAACAGCTTTTATGAGCAAAAATGTCAAGATGGTATTTTTTAAGAGAGCCGGCTCCAGGTATATTTCCATAATTTTTTTCACCAGCTTTCTTTTTAATACTTATGTCACAGGAAATTAGATTATTACAGGAGATTTACAGAGATTTTGTCAATAGCCTATAAAGCAGATAAGCCCCGCTGATTAAAAAAGCAGCAGGGCTTAACAAAAATTATTTTATTTTTTAAATTTATCTTTTCTGTCTTCTTAAAAAAGCAGGAATATCAAGATCATCCCCGTCAAAACTCTCTAATTCAAAATCATCATCCAGCTCATCAGATTCATATTCATCTACCATCTCAGATTCTGCTACAACCGTATTATCAAAACCAGTTGCAATAACAGTCACTTTAACCTCATCAGCTAACTCTTCATCAATTACTGCTCCTAAAATTATATTTGCATCAGGGTCAGCTAATTCTTGAATAACTCGAGCAGCTTCATTGGCTTCATGAATACCTAAATCCATACCACCTGTAATATTTAAAAGAACACCTTTAGCTCCATTGATTGATGCTTCCAATAATGGTGAAGCAATAGCTAATCTGGCAGCCTCTGATGCTCTATCATCACCACTTGCTTTACCAATCCCCATTAAAGCAGAACCAGCATTAGTCATAATAGTTTTCACATCAGCAAAATCAAGATTAATAATACCAGTAATAGTTATAAGATCAGATATACCCTGAACACCTTGGCGCAAAACATCATCAGCTGTTTTAAAGGCATCCATCAGACTAGTTTGTTTTTCCACAACCTCAAGTAATCTATCATTTGGTATTGTAATTAAAGTATCCACCTTGGATTTTAATTCTTCAATACCATTTTCTGCTTTTGCCATACGTTGACTACCTTCAACAGTAAGTGGTTTTGTGACAACACCAACAGTTAAAGCTCCCAAACTTTTAGCAGTTTCAGCAACTACTGGAGCAGCTCCTGTACCTGTTCCACCACCCATACCAGCAGTAATGAAAACCATATCTGCTCCCTCAAGAGCTTGACTGAGCTCTTCTTTATTCTCACGAGCAGCCTCTAAACCTATTGTAGGATCTGCACCTGCACCAAGTCCACGCGTTATTTTTTCACCAATCCTAATGGTTAATCCCGCATTTGATGACATTAAGGCCTGTGCATCAGTATTAATAGCAATAAATTCTACTCCCTCAAGACCTTCTTCAATCATCCGATTTACAGCGTTATTACCACCACCGCCTACGCCTACAACTTTTATATTTGCAAACTGTTCAATCTCAGTTCCAATATCAAACATCTACAGTTTCCCTCCCTATTAAAAAAATTCACTGAACCACTCTTTTATGCGGTTAAAAAAGTTATTAACAATATCTTTGCTCTTATTTTCTACTTGAGCATTATCTCCAAAATTAGCACCATATTCTATCAAACCTACGGCTGTGGAGAAAATTGCTTTAGGTACTTTATCTCCTCTTTTAATATAGACTGGATTTTCTACAACATCTGATAGCCCACTCACATAGGAAGGTTCACCAATTCTAACAGGAAGATCCACAACTCCTGAGGCTAATTCAGTAGCATCATCCAGTAAAGAAGCTCCACCAGTTAAAACCAATCCAGCTGGTGTCAGATCTTTTGCACCTGCTTCTGCCAATTCTTTTTTAACTAAAGAAAAAACCTCGTGCATTCTAGGTTCTATCACCTGACACAAATATTTTCTATGTATCTTCTTTCTATCTCTACCACTTGCAGCAAGTACCTCTATCTTTTCTTTAGGATCAATCTTTTCAGCAAGTGCAGAGCCATATAATATCTTGTTTTTCTCCGCTTCCGAAACAGGTGTACGAAGTCCAACAGCTATATCATTACTAACATGATTACCACCAACTGGTAGGACAGAAGTAAAAGCGATACTTCCTTCATGAAATACAATCAAGTCGGTTGTCCCACCACCAATATCTACTAATGCAACTCCCAGTTCTTTTTCATCTTCTGATAAGACTGCAAAACTTGAAGCAAGTGGTTCTAATACAATGTCATCTACATTGAGACCAGCACGTAATACACTTTTCACTAAATTTTGAATAGAAGTCGAAGAACCTTTCACAATATGTGTTTCCACTTCTAGTCTTACACCAGACATTCCAAGGGGGTCCTTAATACCTTGACAGCCATCTACAATATACTCTCTAGCCAGCACATGGATTATTTCTTCTTCTGTAGACAAAGGAATTATCTTTGCTGCATCAAGAACCCGATCTACATCACTCTTTTTAATTTCTTTTTCTTCACCTGTAACAGCAACTACTCCATGACTGTTTATTGACTTAATATGAGAACCAGCTATACCAACAAAAGCTGAATCAACTTTAATTCCCGCCATCATTTCAGCCTTTTGAATTGCACTTTTAATAGCATGGCTTGTCTTATCAATATCAACCACAATCCCCTTGCGTAATCCATGTGAGGGTGCTATTCCTATACCTATTATCTCTAGTTGACGATTTGCACTTAATTCGGCAATTAAAGCGCATATTTTAGTAGTACCTATATCCAGACCAGTAACGATGCGACGTCTTTTCAAAACAGTCTACCCCCTTTCTCAAACAAAATATATCATAAAATATATTTATCAATTATTGCAAATATCCAATTATTTAATTCAATATAAACTTAAAATATCCTTTATTATTTTTTTATTTTAATTACTGGTTTTTGTATTAATCTCAAATCAATATAACTTACTTCAGACAGGTGTTCTTTATTATTTTTAATAATTGAGTTTAATAACCTAAATTTTTGATCTATTTCATCAATTCCCCCCAATAATACACTAGTACCCGAAACAAGTTTAACATTAGTCTGACCATCATTACAAGAGGTAATTTGACTGATATAAGACTTCTCAGTTGGAGTAAGATAAGTAATCCCCTTGATAATTTTTTCGAGATTTTCTGGAAAAACTAGATTGTCTTGCTTAAACTTATAACCAAAACCAACTATCTCGGGAAGGTTAATATCTAGACTTTCTTTCCTTTTTAAAATATAGCCATCATCTGCAAAAATTAAAGCTTGTCCTCTATTTTTAATCCAGCCAACAGCTGTTCTCTTATCTATCTCTAAATTAATTGTGCGTGGATATTTTTTATTGAGTTCTAAATTAGAAATATAGGGATTGTAGGCTAATTTAGCTTCTAGTTGTGCTTCTTGTAAAAAAAATATATTCTCACCATATATATCTGCTAAAGCTTGCTTAATCTTAGCTTTATTGTTGAGCTCATCACCTAAAAAATTTATATTTTTTATTTCAAAAAGTGGTGAACTAAATAAGGATACAACCGCTCCTAGAGCCATAAACAGGATAATTAGTAATAAACTTTTATGATTTAAAAAATTATCCATCTTAGCCGCCTACCTTCTTCTGGTCAGTATCAGATTTTAAGAGCATTTCACCTACCTGATAAACATCACCAGCTCCTAATGTTAAAACTAAATCCCCTTGTTTTAAATGTTCATCTAAATATAATTTTATATCAGAAAAATCACTTATATAGACTGCTTCTACTCTGCTATTTTGTTGAATGTCACAGGTAAATTGTTCCATATCGATCTGACGTGGACTTTCACCGGCTCCGTAAATATCAGTTATAATAACTAAATCCGCTGAAGCAAAAGCAGCTACAAAATCGTTATAAAGACTCTCGGTACGACTATAACGGTGTGGTTGAAATATAGCAATAATACGTTGATATTTTGATTGACGCGCTGCCTTCAAAGTTGTTTTTATTTCTGTTGGATGGTGAGCATAATCATCTATTATCAAGATATCTTCATTGCGAAGTAATCCCTTTTTTTCAAAACGTCGGCCCGCACCCTTAAAATTACTTAATGTGTTTTTAATAGTCTCAAATGATATTTCCATGCTTAAAGCAACTGAAACTGCTGCTAGAGCGTTATATACATTATGTTGGCCCGGAACTAATAAATTAATTTGTCCAAGCCTGTCCATCCCTGCATAAAGATCAAAACTAGTTTTTGTTGTTTGATAGTTGATGTTTTTCGCTTGAAAAACTCCACCTTCAATACCAAAAGTTAAGAGACGCGGATCATCTTCATTAACTATTTCAGCTAAAAATGGATCATCGTGATTAATAAATATTTTACCAGCATCAGGAACTTTTTCTATGAATTCATAGAAAATTTCTCTTAACTTATTCTCATCTTCATAAAAATCAGGGTGATCAAATTCAAGATTTGTCAAGACCGCATAAGATGGATCAAAATATAGAAAACTACCATCACTTTCATCTGCTTCTGTAATAAAATATTTTCCAGAACCATTTTGAATATTTCCACCTAACTCAGGAACTAATCCCCCCACCATAATTGAAGGATCAAGACCAGCATTATCTGCCATAACTGCTAACATGGAAGTAGTAGTCGTCTTTCCGTGGGTTCCAGCAATAGCAATTGTTTTTTGATTCTGCATTAGTTTTGCTAGAATTTCGGCTCTTTTGTAGATTGGGATTCCCCTTTTTTGAGCTTCCACAAGTTCTGGATTATCCTTAGGAATGGCGCTAGATATAACAACTATGTCAGGATTATGTAAATTATTTGCCTGATGTTCTAGCTGAATTTTAGCTCCATTAGCAGCTAAGTTTTGCATATATTTGCTTGTTTTTAGATCAGAGCCGGTTACACGATAGCCTCTATCTAATAAAACACTGGCTATTCCACTCATAGAGACACCACCGATGCCAATTAAATGTATCTCTTTCACCATATCCTCTCCCTCATACAAAAGTCATTTATTATTATATTCACCATTTGAAATTCTGTTATTCATCTTGATTTTAGCTATTAATATTTTCTCTATTGATAGCTTCGATTAACTCAACTAATTTCTCTAGAGCTTGCGGATTACCCAGTTTAGCACTTGCTTTGGCCATATCTGCTCTTTTTTTGTCATCATTAAGTAAAGAAAACACTGTAGAAGTTAACTTTTTTTCCGATAAATTTTTTTCTTGAATCATTATTGCAGCGCCCTGATTAACCAATGCTTGCGCATTAACAACTTGATGGTCTTCCGCTGCATAAGGAAACGGAATTAAGACTGCTGCAACGCCACGTGCAGTAATTTCAGCTAGACCAGTAGCTCCAGCACGATAAACAATTAAATCTGCCATTGCATAAGCCCAATCCATTTGATGTAAATAAGGTAATATTTTAAGCCTCTTCGGTCTTTCCCCTAGTCCCTGCTCTGTCAGTAAATCTAGCATCTGCTGATAGTTACTTTTCCCTGTCAAGTGTATTAATTGAAAGCGGTCATCTTTAATAATTTTTTTATAAATACCAATTACTGCTTCATTAATACTACGCGCTCCCTGACTACCTCCAGAGATAACAACTGTCTTTAAATTTGGATTAAGTTTAAGGCCAAGAGCAGCTCTTTCTCTAGTTGTTGTAATAATTTGTTGTCGAACAGGGTTTCCTGTGATAACTGTTTTGGCAAGTACATTTTCTGGCAAGTATTTTTTAGCGGCAGCAAAGTTGAGTGCGATTTCATCTGCAAATCTAGCCAACAATTTATTACTAATACCAGGATAAGCATTTTGTTCATGGATGATTGTCTTTTTACCTGCAAGCGAAGCAGCCAAAACCACAGGTCCAGCCACATAACCACCTGTCCCCAGTACTAAATCAGGTTTAATCTGTCTCATCAGTCGATATGCCTGCAAAATTCCCTTGAAATTAGTAAATATATTTTTAAACAAATTAATACTTATTTTTCTAGGCAGTGGTGCGACAGAGATTCCATAAAAGGGAAAACCTGATTCTAAGGCTAATTCTGCTTCTAATTTATTTACTCCACCTATATATACGATTTTATGGCCTTTATTACTCAGATAGCTGCCAACAGCCAGAGCTGGATAGATATGTCCACCTGTTCCACCACCAGTAAGTACAATCTTCATATTTCACCTCATTTAAATGAATAACGGGAGATGCTCAATAATATTCCCATTCCAGCTAATATTATAGTCAAAGAAGAACCCCCATAGCTAATCAAGGGTAGAGTTATACCTGTTACAGGCATCGAAGCTGTCACAACACCAATATTAATAATTGCTTGCATAACAACTAAAGATGTAATTCCTACCGCTAACATGGATCCAAACATATCTGGAGCATTAATTGCAATTTTTAAGCCACGGTAAGCTAACATAAAATATAAAAAGACGACAAAGAAAGTTCCTAACAAGCCTAGCTCTTCTCCTAACACCGCAAAGATAAAATCAGTACCCGGTTCAGGTAAATACAAAAACTTTTGATGACTCTGGCCAATTCCAACACCAAACAACCCGCCTGAACCTAAGGCTAATAAAGATTGGATCGTATGATAGCCTGTGTTAAGAGGATCTTTCCAGGGATCAAAGAATGCAAATAAACGCTCCCGTCTATATTCCACTGATAAAATAAAATATACAGAAAATGAAAAGCTGCCGATTCCCAGTAAGAAGATATGGAGCCATTTAATGCCTGCTGCAAAAATCATGACCATCCCTGCTGCTGCTGCAGAAATAGCAGTTCCTAAATCAGGTTCCAGATAAATAAGAAAAAATATACTACCCATGATAACTAGTGGAGGCAATACTCCTTTAATAAAACTCTTAATATTATCACTTTTCCGATCCAGAAAACTAGCCAAAAATATAATTAATGCTAATTTAGCAAATTCAGATGGCTGGCCACCAATTGGTCCAATACCTAGCCAACGCCGTGATCCATTTGTTTCCCTTCCTATACCTGGAATTAAAACTAATATAAGTGTAATAATTGCTATTAACATAATCAAACTTGCATATTTTTTAAAAATATGATAATCCATTTTCATTGTCGTCAGCATGATTACTATACCTAGCACAGCAAATTTTAATTGGTTTTTAAATAAATAATAACTGTCACCATACAGGTCATGAGACCTGATCGAACTGGCAGACAATATCATGATCAGTCCAATCACCAATAGGGTGGCAACAACAAAGATTAATGTAAGGTCAGGGGAATCATGTTCACCCATTATTTCACTCCCTTATAACCATATTTCATCCAAAAAACTCCTTAACATATTTTTGAAACTCTGCTCCTCTAGCCTGATAACTTGCATACATATCCCAACTAGGACAAGCAGGAGATAATAACAGGCAGTCTCCTCTATTTATTTCCTGTTCAGATAGAAAAACTGCTTCTTTCATACTATCTACTTTATGTATATTATTAAAACCAGTCTTTAATACTTCTTCTGCCAGTTGTTCTTTTGTCTCTCCTAATAGAATTAACAGCTTAACTTTTTCTTTAATTAATGGTGCTAGTTCACTAAAATCTGCTCCTCTAGCCTGGCCACCGGCAATTAAAACTACTGGCCTCTGGCAACTAGCTAAGGCCTGATAAGCCGCAGCTGGATTAGTTGCTTTTGAGTCATCAATCACAACTAGCTCCCTATTAGAAAGCTTAATTGATTCCATGCGATGACCTGCTGGTTTGAATAAACTAATTGTTTTCTTTATTATTTTTGTTTTTTGGCCAATAAGACGTGCTGCCAAGGCTGCAAAGGCAATATTATATAAATTATGCTCCCCTGTTAATGGTATTTCACTAAGCTTGATTAATTCTTCTAAATCACCCTTGATATTTAAATACATTATATCATCATTGATTATTACTGAACTTTTCTCTCTAAGACTTATACCAAACACTTTAGCTTTAAGCTGATTTTTTAACTTCAATAATTTTTCGTCATCAAAATTTATAATTGCTAAATCGGCTGCTGTCTGGTTTGCAAAAATCTTCATTTTGGCCTGCCAGTAATTTTCAAGATTATGGTGACGGTCAAGATGATCTGGAGCAAAATTCAAAAAAAGTGCCAGACTGGGTTTGAATTCCTTAATACCTTCTAATTGAAAAGAACTCACCTCTGTAACCAGTAAATCTTCTGGCCCGAGATCTTCAATTTCACTAATCATTGGAATACCTATATTGCCAGCAACTTTCACTTTTCTATCAGGTAGATCAGCCAACATCTCAGCTAATAAAGCTGTTGTTGTTGTTTTTCCATTTGTACCAGTAATAGCAATGATCTTAGCCTCTGCAAACTGATAAGCCAATTCTATTTCACTTATGACTTCAATATCTTCTTGCCGCGCTTGTTGCAAAAAAGGTATATCAAACGGAACACCTGGACTAACAACAATTAAATCAGCCTCTCTGCTTTTCTCACTATGACCACCCAGATCGAGGCGCAATTGATATTTTTCTAACAAATTTATCTCTTCTCTTAAATC
Organism: Halanaerobiales bacterium; assembly: GCA_016278485.1. Lineage (GTDB taxonomy): Bacteria > Bacillota > Halanaerobiia > Halanaerobiales > Halanaerobiaceae > JADQBT01. The sequence continues at coordinate 18,082 of JADQBT010000001.1, read as the reverse complement.
AGAACAACTTTTGCTATCAGTAACTGTAATTATTGCCCCTTTGCTGGCCAAAAATTTAACCAAAGCCAGCCCTGTTCTTTTACTTAAACCAACAATTGTTACCCGAACTCCTTTTAAATCAAACATAAGATGCTCCTTCAAATAGTTATATTAAATAAAATCCAGCAAGTCCAATTGCAGAGAAAATTAAACTAATCAATAAAAATCTGGCCACAACTTTACTTTCCTGCATCCCCTTAAGTTCATAATGATGATGGATAGGAGTCATCCTAAAAACTCGTTTACCACCAGTTAATCTAAAATAACTCACTTGAATCATCACAGAAATTGTTTCTATCACAAATACCCCACCAATTAGGAATAAAAATACTTCAGTTCCAGAGATAACTGAAATAGTTGCTAATGCTCCGCCTAAAGCCAATGAACCAACATCCCCCATAAACACTTGGGCTGGATGACTATTATACCAAACAAAACCTAGGCAACTACCGGCTAGAATCAGACTAAAATCAGATAACTCAATGAAACCAAGTAAAGCAGTAAGTAACGCAAAAGAACCTGCTGTAATAGCAGTTACTCCCCCAGCTAATCCATCAAGTCCATCTGTAAGATTAACAGCATTAGCTGTGCCAACAACAGTAAAAACTATCATTAGAAAAAATAAGACCGGATTAATATTAATTACTCCTTGAAAGGGAATTAAAATCTGATAACTATTATATTTAACTAAAGTGACAGTTGCCAATAAAATTCCTAATAACAATTGCCCACTTAACTTTTCTTTTGCAGATAGTCCCATTGATCTTTGTAATCTTATTTTTAAAAAATCATCAAGAAAACCAATTAAACCCATTCCCAGAGTAATGATCAATAATAATAAAATATTTTGGTTTAAATTAAGTAAAAATAAAACTGATATGATGACTCCAAAAAGAATAATTAAGCCGCCCATAGTAGGAATGCCAGCTTTAGTCTGATGGCTTTCTGGACCTTCTGCTCTTATTTGTTGTCCAAAATTTAATTTTTTCAAAAATTTTATAGCTGGTTGTCCTGTTAACATGATAATAACAAAAGGAATAACCACAGCTAAAACCTGCTCCATAACCTTAATCCTCCTGATCTACAATTGCAGCTACAATTTCCTCCATCTTGTTAGCTCTGGACCCCTTTACCAGAACAAGATCTCCTTCTTTTTTGTGCTCTTGATAGAGTTTCGCTGCTTCATTGTTATTATTTAATTTATAAATATTTTTCTGTGAAAAACCAGCCTGATAAGCCCCTTCCGCAATTATAGCGCCCAGTTGGCCCACAGCCAATAATAAATCACAATCACCATCTGCCAAATACTTACCAATCTCCAAATGTGCTTCTCTACTATTATCACCTAACTCAAGCATACTTCCCAGGATAGCTATTTTTCTAGCTCCTTGCATATTTGTAAGAACATCTAGAGCAGCTTTCATTGAAAGTGGATTGGCATTATATGTATCATTAATAATAAGAACTCCCTCAGCTGACTTCTGAATATCTAGTCGTAAAGAAGTATACTTAATTTTTTTTAAGCCAGCTTGAATCATTTCCCAATCTAAGCCAACTTTCCGCCCAAGTGCAATTGCAGCAAGAGCATTATAAACATTATGTTTACCGGGTCTATTCAAAAATAAACGTCTTGTTTCTGCTGCTTGTTTAACAGTAAAATACAATTTACTTGCTTGTGTATTGTATTCCATAGCGAAAGCTTGCAGATCTGCTTTTTCACTAAAACCATAATAAAGGAGTTCTTCACCAGTAAAATCAGCAGACATCTGCCTGACCAACTTATCATCATAATTTAAAATTGCAGTTCCTTGTCCTGGCAGATTATTAATTAATTCTCCTTTAGCAAGAGCAACATTTTCAATCGATCCTAAATTTTGAAGATGAGCAGCTCCAATATTAGTAACTATACCATAGGAGGGTAAAGCTATCTTAGCAAGCAAATCGATTTCGCCTATAGAGCTCATTCCCATTTCCAAAATAGCGAAATCTTCATCACCTTCTAGTTGCAATAAGGTGAGTGGTAATCCAATATGATTATTATAATTTCCATCAGTTTTTAATACCTTAAAATTTTCATTTAATAGAGCAGCTGTCATATCTTTTGTTGTGGTTTTCCCCGCACTACCAGTAATACCTACAACTGTTAAATTACTAAACTGTTTTCTATAATAATGAGCTAAATCCTGTAAGGCTCTAGTTGTATCTTCTGCTATAATTACTGCTAATTTATAATTAGTATTGATAACCCGATCTGTAAGTACTGCCGCTGCACCATTTTTGGCAGCTTCTTCAATAAATCTATGACCATCAAATCTATCACCAATTATTGCAATGAAAAGATCTCCACGACTAACCTTACGGCTATCAGTAGTGATATTTTCAATCCTTAAAAGAGGGTCACCCTGAATTAATTTTCCTTGAACAGCCTCTTTAATCTCCTTAATTGTTATCGGCTGCATCAGTTAAAACCCCTTCCTTATCTCGAATCGCTTCTCGAGCAACTTCTCGATCATCAAAATCTATTGTTTCATTTTTGAAAATTTGGTATGTTTCATGTCCCTTTCCTAAAATAATGACCATATCATCACCCTGGGCAGAATTAATAGCGGTATAGATTGCTGCACGCCTGTCCTCAATGATTTGGTAATCACTTTTATCACTCTGTAATGATTTTTCAATATCAGCAAAAATCTGATTTGGATTTTCATTCCGCGGATTATCATTAGTTACAATTAATAGATCACCAAATTGGGCTGCTACTTTTCCCATTTGTGGCCTTTTCGTCCGGTCACGATCCCCACCACAGCCAAAAACAACAATTAATTTGCCTGTAATTAACTCACGTGCTGTGGCTAAAACATTTCTCATTCCATCAGGAGTATGAGCATAATCAACTACTACAGCATATTTTTGACCTTCCCTTAATAACTGAAATCTACCGGGAACTCCATTTACTTTTTCCAATCCTAACTTGCATTCTTTGGCTTCAATTCCAAAGGCACGTGCTGTTGTGACAGCAGCAAGAGCATTATATATATTAAATTTACCTGTCAATTTTAGGGAGTAATCATCCTCCACCAAACCATGTATCTTAAAAGAAACTCCATCTGGTTTAAGCTCAATCTCATCAGCTGTTAAATCCGCATCTTTTTTTAATCCATAAAAATATACTTGGCCTGCTGATTTAGCAGCTATCACTTCATTAAAATCAGCATCTTTATTAATAATACAAGCTCCATTAGTTTTCACCTGACTAAATAGACTACTTTTAACAGCCAAATAATCTTCAAAATTAACATGGTAGTCAAGGTGGTCTTGGGTAATATTTGTAAATACTGCACAGTCAAATTCAATTCCTGCTGTTCGTTTAAGATCGATAGCGTGTGAAGAAACCTCCATTACTACATAATCTAATTTCAATTTTTTCATATCGGCAAAAAACTTATGTAGATCAACTGATTCAGGAGTAGTTCTTTGTGCAGGAAGATCTTTACTTCCTATTACATTTTTTATTGTTCCGACAAGACCGACCTGATATCCAGCTGATTCCAGTATATTTTTGATTAAAAAACTTGTAGTAGTTTTTCCATTTGTGCCTGTTATACCGATTATTTTTAAATCTCTTAGTGGATGGCCGTAAAAAGAAGCTGCTAGGAAACTCATAACCAATCTTACATTATGCACCCTAATATAGACAATTCCTTTACGATATTCATTAAGCTCACTTTCAATAATAATTGCAACTGCTCCATTATCTATTGCTTCATCTATAAAATCATGCCCATCTTTAACTAGACCTTTAATAGCAAAAAACAAGGCACCTTTATCTACATGTCTGGAATCATAAACTAAATTTTCTATATTGATATTGCAATCTCCAATAATCTCAACAATATCAATTTCTGCTAGTAAATCCTGCAAATTCATTGTTATATCCACCACTTTCAAGAAAAGTTGTAACTATTCATTACTAAGTTTCAATATTATTTCAGTGCCACCACTTACTCTTTCTCCTGGGTTAATGGTTTGCCCGACTACTTTTCCAGAACCATTTGTTCTAACCTGAAGCCCGATTTCTTGAGCAAGATAAATAGCGTCTTCTCTAGTTAAATCTCTAAAATCTGGTACGGCTACATAAAAATCATGAAATCCAGCCGATTTTTCTGTAAACAAAATAACCGTTGAGTTTTCAGCAACTTCTGTTCCAGAAAATGGAACCTGTTCTAAAATTTTTGTCTGACTACCAACAATTTTAACATTTAAATTACTATTTCTCAATAATTTTTCTACTTCACTAACTTCTTGACCAGTGAAATCAGGTAAAACGAGCGTTTCCGGTTTTTGCTCTTCTACCTCTGGGGTGTTTTCTGGTGTAATCTTTAAATATCGTAAAATATCTCTAGTCATTCTTCTAAATACAGGTGCTGCTGTTTGACTACCATAATAAGTAGGTCCTTCAACATCATAAAGAACAACCAAAACAACTAGACTAGGTTTATCAATCGGTACCATACCAATAAAAGAGGAATCATACTTTTGCTCGCCATAATGCTGAGCTGTACCAGTTTTACCACCAATATTATAACCAGGAATGGCTGCATTTGCACCTGTACCATCTGCAACTACCTGCTCAAGTAATTCACGAGTTAAACTAGCTGTTGATTCTGAAACAACTTGACGAATTACAACTGGTTCATTTTTTTCAATTAAATTATGATCAGCATCTCTTATTTCGCTTACTAAGCGAGGACGGATTAATTTCCCGCCATTTGCAACAGCGGAGACTGCAGAAATTAACTGGATAGGCGTTACTGTTAAACCATGACCAAATGAAAAAGTAGCGAGTTCAACTGGACCAACCTTCTCGTAAGGTGGTACAAGGCCAACGGCTTCACCAGGAAGTTTGATTCCTGTTTCATCACCAAAACCAAAAGCTTTTATATAGTTATGAAACTTATCTTTTCCCAAGCGAACTCCAACTTGAACAAAGCCTGGATTACAAGAATTTTGTACTACCTCAGCGAATGTTTGCCTTCCATGACCATTAGTTTTCCAACAGTCTATTCTTTCTCCACTAACTTTAATATAGCCAGGGTCATAGAATATATCATTTCTTTGGACTACACCTTCTTCTAATGCTGAAGCTGTAGTAATAATTTTAAAAGTTGAACCTGGTTCAAAGCTGTCAGAGATTGAACGATTCCGCCAGTATTTTTGGGGATAATCAGCAAATTGATTAGGATTATAATCAGGTGTATTAGCTAATGCAAGAACGTCTCCATTTTGCGGGTCCATTACAATTATTGATCCACCAGAAAGATTAAGTTCTTTTTCAGCTCTTTTCAACTCTCTTTCTGCAATATATTGTATTACTTCATCAATTGTCAAATAAATATTAAAACCATCCCGGGAAGGTACAAATTCTCTGACACCTTCTGGTATGGTTGTGCCTGCCGCATCTCTTTCTACAGTTATTTTACCTGGTTTTCCACTTAAATATTTATCAAAAGCTAATTCAATACCATCTAAACCTTGACTATCTATCCCAGCAAACCCAATTAAATGACTTGCCAAACTGTTTTCAGGATAATAGCGTTTGCTTTCTTCAGTAAAAATAATTCCAGATAAATCTAATTCTTTAATTTGACGGGCCATTTTGTCACTGATTTTTCTCTGTATATAAACTGCACTGGCGTTTCTGGTAATACGATCATAAATAGTTTGATAATCAGTAGTCAGTATTTTTTCTAATTGAATTGCTGTCTGTTTAGCATTTTTTACATCTGGTGGAATTGCAACAACAGTCTGACTGCTAGAACTTACAGCTAATTTTTTCCCGTTACGGTCATAAATAATACCGCGTTTAGCTTCTACTTTAACTTCACGCAACCGCTGATTCAAAGCAAGATTCTGGTATTCAGCACTATTAATTACCTGAATCCAAACTAACCGCAATGCAAGTAAAACAAAAATAATAAAAATTATTAGAAAAAATAGTAAAACTCTATTTCTAACCTGCGGATTTGTTCGTGGCACTTTTTAATCCTCCTAATGTGGGGCCTCTGCCTGAACATTTACCAATCTATCCATCAACTTATTATAGAGTGATGCAAGAATAAAATGATCAGCAGATTTATTTTTATCTTTATTTTCTATTTTATCATATTTATCCGGATTAGCGTAAACTAAAACTTCAAATTGCTCTGCTTCTACCATTTCTAATTTGTTTTTAGCAAGCTGCTCAATCTTACTAAGTGATGATTGGCTAGCAACCTTTAATTGCAATTCGTTATTTTTTTCTTTTAACAGGTTTAGTCTTTGTTCTAAATTATTAATACGATAATTAAAACTATCTACCTGTAGCAGATGGCTAATATGTAAAACTAGCAGGCTACCGATCAAAATTATTAAGAATATATAAACATAAAAATATGTTTTTTTCTTAACGCTAATTCCATTATAATTATTTCTGTCTTGTTCCCCACTTTTAAATTGATAACTATACTCTTCTCTTAACAATTTATTCACCTACCCTCTTATTTATAACTTTTCTGCTACTCTAAGTAATGCACTTCGAGATCTTGGATTATCCGTTATTTCTTTTTCCGTTGCCGTAACAGGTTTCCTTGTGACTACTTTTACTTCTTTTTCTTTATCACAAACACAGATGGGAAAATCTGGTGGACACTCACAATTTTTTGCCAGTTCACGAAAAGTATGTTTAACAATTCTGTCTTCTAATGATTGAAAACTAATAATACAAATTCTTCCGCCAACTTTCAAATACTTAATTGCATTTTTTATCATTTCCTTTAACTGATTTAATTCATCGTTTGTAGCAATCCGCAATGCTTGAAAAGTTCTTCTAGCAGGATGTCCGCCACCTCTTCGTGCTGATGCAGGAATTGCAGCTTTGATAACCTCAACCAAATCACCTGTTGTTTGTAAAGGTTTTTTTTCTCTCATCTTAACAATAAATTCTGCAATACGAACCGACCAATTTTCTTCACCATAATCACTAATAATATTTTTGATCTCTTCTTCTCCATAATGATTAACAATATCTGAAGCAGTCAATGACTGGGTTTGATTCATACGCATATCAAGTGGTCCATCTTTTTGATAACTAAAACCTCGTTCAGGATTATCTAATTGGGGAGAAGAAACACCTAGGTCAAAAAGCATTCCATCAACTTTTTCTATTCCCACGTTTTTTAATACAACACCTAAATCTTTATAATTTGCATGGTGAATATCTATAATTGGGTTATCAGCAAAAATCTTTTTGCCAACTTTAACTGCGGTTAAATCCCGATCGATTGCTATTAACTTACTACCAGGCAGAAGATTTTCTAAAATTCCCTGGCTATGTCCGCCTCGACCAAAGGTACCATCAAGATAAATCCCTTTTGCATTTATATTTAAATATTTTATAGTTTCATTTAATAAAACAGGTTGATGTGTAAATTCCATTACTATACCTTCTCCTTAAATACCAAGTTCCTCCATTGCAGATGCTATTTCTTCATAAGAATCTTCAGCATCTAATAAATAGCTATCCCATTTTTCTTTAGACCAAAGTTCTATCCGATTTGCTAAACCTATAACTACTACTTCTTTTTCCAATTTTGCATATTCCCTTAAATTTACAGGTAATGAAACTCTTCCCTGCTTGTCCAGATCAGTTTCGGTTGCACCAGAAAAGAAAAATCTTACAAAGGTCCTTGCATTACTACTTGTCATGGGTAGTGAAGTTAATTTTTCTTCTAGTACAGACCATTCATGCATAGGATATACAAATAAACAGTTATCTAAACCACGGGTGATAACAAATTCTTCAGAAAGATGTTCTCTGAATTTTGAAGGAATAATCAATCTCCCTTTACTATCCATATTATGTGTATATTCGCCCATAAACATAATTTATCACCCTTTACCACTTTGTTCCCTAATGCTCCACTTTTTCCCACTAAGTTTTTACTTCAACATAGATTGAATAATTCCTTTAAAGAAATTCCAAAAATTTTAATTAGTACTAATTTCTTATTGAGCACATATGATAATCATGGGAGGGATTAACTTGAAACTTGACTTTTTCTTTGCGTGGACAAAAAATAAGGATAAAAATAATGAGTATACTAAAAGTATGAGTGGAGGCTTAAAAATACCCTTTATCTTTAACTGGCTAAAATTATTTTTCCGCAAAAAAAAATGATCTATCTCTTATTGAGATAAATCATCATTTAAGAGCAATTCTCTCGCTCTTTGCACGGATTGAAAACCATATTTATTATTTAAATCATCTATAACATTTACCAGTTGATCTTGTTTCTTCTCTTTTTGTTTATCAAATAAATTTAATTGTTTTTTCTGTAATGGTGCCAGCTTGCTGACACCAATACCCAATAATCGGACAGGCTTTTTTAATAATTTGTTTATCTTTAATAATCTTTTTCCTATCTGATAAACTTCTTCGGGTCGGCTTACAGATTTTTTTAAAGTAATCCGCCTGGTATAAGTTTTAAAGTCAGCATAGCGCACTTTCACAAAAACAGTATTGCCAGCAAGGTCATTACTACGCAATCTGTAAGAGACTTTTTCTGCTAGCTGCATTAATACAGCATAGATTTCATCTTTTTTAAAAATATCTTTAGAAAAAGTTTCTTCATGGCTAATTGATTTTATACTATTTTCTGTATTTACTTTTCTATTATCAATGCCTCGACTCAAGTAAAATAATTTTACTCCACTCCGACCGAAAAGATCATTTAATTTCTGGAGAGAAAATTGTTGTATATCCCCAATTTCTTCAATACCAAGATTTTTTAATTTTTTCTCTAATTTAATGCCTACTCCCCACAATTTTCCAACAGGTAATTTCTCTAAAAATTCTTCTACTTCTTCTGGTCTAACTATAGTTAAACCGGCTGGTTTTTTAAGATCTGAGGCAATCTTAGCCAAAAATTTATTCGGAGCAAGCCCCACTGAAGCAGTGAGGCCTGTTTCCATATTTATTTTTTCTTTTATTTTTTTAGCAATTTCTTCTGAACTACCAAATAATTTATGACAACCAGTTAAATCTAAAAAAGCTTCATCAATTGATATTTTTTCTACAAGTGGAGTAAATGAATTTAAAATAGAAAAAAATTGTTTTGAAACCTGTTGATAACGATCTTTTCTCGTTGGTAAATAGATTCCATCAGGACAAAGTATTTTTGCCTTTGCAATCGGCATCGCTGAGTGTATACCAAACTCTCTTGCTTCATAGGAAGCTGTTGCGACAACACCTCTTTGGCCAATACTAACTCCACCAACAATGACTGGCTTATCTTGCAAAGCTGGATTATCCAACTTTTCAACTGCTGCAAAAAAAGCATCCATATCTACATGCACTATATTTAACTGCTTCATTAGCTTTAACCTCTTTGTAAAGCTAGTTCAACAAGTTTATTAATTAACTCTTGATATGGAAAATCTGTCTCAGCAAATAATTTAGGATACATACTATATCTTGTAAATCCTGGTATAGTATTTATTTCATTAATTAAAACTCTTCCAGCCTCTGTTATGAAAAAATCTACTCTAGCTAATCCAAAGCCATCAATTACTTCAAAAGCTGCTGCTGCAATATTTTTTAGATCATAACCTACCTGCTTATCTACTTCAGCTGGAATAATCAATTTTGTCTGCTGATCTTGATATTTTGCTTGATAATCATAAAAAGAATTAATAGAAATAATTTCTCCAGGAATGGAAACTTTTATCTCTCCCGGTTTCCCAAAGACTGCACATTCAATTTCTCTACCAACTATAGTCTCTTCAAAAATAATTTTTTTATCATGTTCTATAGCAATATCTAATCCTTTAGTAAATTCAACAAAATTAGCTACTTTAGTAATACCAATACTAGAACCTAGATTGGCTGGTTTTATGAAAAATGGTAAATTTAGTTCTTCAACAATTTCAGAATATAGCTCTTTTTTATCTTCTTCTAAAATGTGGTGAAGATGTTTGCATAGATATTTAGCCTGTGGTAATTTGTGATAAGAAAAAATATTTTTCATAATCTCTTTATCCATACCAACTGCAGAAGCAAGTACATTACATCCTACATAAGGTATGGCAAGGGTTTCTAAAAACCCCTGCAAAGTTCCATCTTCTCCTGAAGGGCCATGGATAAGCGGAAATACCACATCAAGCTTTAGTTCTAAAAAGAATTTAATACTTTCTTTTATATTGTCAACTTCTCGCTCTGGTAATTCATCTCTTGCCCCACTTAAGACTGCATCAGATTGAGACGGATTAATCCATTCTCCCTTTTTGTTTATTCCAATTGGAATAAGTTCAAATTTGTCTTTGGCAATCGCTTGATAAACTGAGCGTGCTGAAAGAATTGAGACTTCATGTTCAGCAGATTGACCACCAAAAATTAAACCTAGCTTTTTTTTGCTCTGCAAAAGAAAACTCCTTTCTTTTTAAAAAACCAGCTATTAAGCAGAAAAATAATCAAGTTTCATCGCAGCTCTTACTTGACTCAATGTTTCACCAGCAACTTTTCTTGCTTTTTCAGTTCCACGCATTAAAATCTCATCAATTAATGCTGGATTTTCAATATATTTTATTCGTCTTTCTCGCATAGGGTCTAAGAATAAATTTAGTTTTTTACCTAATCTTTTTTTACAGGCTACACAACCAATCCGACCCGCTCTACAATCTGCTTCTATTTCATCTGATTCATCCGTATTAAATGCCTGATGATAATGAAAAACTGTGCAAACTTCAGGATGCCCAGGATCATCTTTATGAATCCGGGCTGGATCTGTTTTTGCCTGCATTATTTTTTGATTAACTTCCTTTTCCGTATCACTTAGATAAATTGCATTATTTAAACTTTTACTCATTTTAGCTTTGCCATCAAGTCCCATTAGACGAGGAAAATCACTTATCAGTGCCTCTGGTTCAGGAAATACTTGATCATACATGTTGTTAAATTTTCTCACGATTTTTCTTGTCTGTTCAATATGCGGTATTTGATCTTCACCCACTGGAACAAGGTTTGCTTTGCAGAATGAAATATCCGCGGCCTGACTTATTGGGTAACCCAAAAAACCATAAGTCATCTCTTTATAACCATATTGCTCTGACTCTGCTTTAATCGTTGGATTGTGTCTTAACTGATTTACTGTAACTATCATAGAGAAAAAAACAGTTAATTCTGCAATCTCAGGTACCATAGACTGCACAAAGATCGTAGCTTTTTCTGGGTCAATTCCTGCTGCCAGATAATCTCTCGCTACCTGTCTGACATCTTGAGAAAGTTGTTCTGGACTTTCAAAATTAGTTGTCAGTGCTTGCACATCTGCGATAATAAGAAAAGTGTCATATTTATTCTGTAATTCAACTCTATTTTTTAGACTACCAACATAATGCCCAAGATGGAGTTTCCCAGTCGGGCGGTCCCCAGTCAGTATTCTTTGTCTGCTATCTGTCATTAAATTATCACCCTTTATTTGGTTTAGTAAAGCTTGACTTCTAGTCATATATTTGCTAACATTAAATAAATAGTAACAATTATTATTACTATTGAAATATTAAGGAGAGATTAAATTGAATAAATCTACTCGTATGACCAAACAACGTAGAACTATTTTACGAGTATTAAAAGGAACTACTGTTCATCCTACGGCAGACTGGATTTATGAACAAGTTAAAAAAGAAATCTCCAATATCAGCTTAGGTACAATCTATCGAAACTTAAATGTGCTATCTGAGATGGGATTAATTCAAACCCTAGACTATGGTAGCACTTACAGTAGGTATGATGGGAATACTAATAATCATTATCATTTTCGTTGTATAGAATGTGATCGAATTTTTGATCTTCAGATAGATATTTTTGATAAATTAAATCAGAATATCGAAAAAGAGACAGCATTCAAAGTACTGGAACACCGCCTCGAATTTAAAGGTGTCTGCTCTAATTGTCAAAATAAAAATTAAAGATTAATTTATAAACTGGCGATAATTTGATCCATTAATTTTTTGAAAATAGGTTTTACTCGATTTGCTACTGCTACTACTTCTTCATGGGTTAATGATTTACCCGGAGTATCTTCGACAACATCCGTAATACAGGAAATTGCCAGATTTTTTACGCCAGCATGTGTTGCAGCAATCAATTCGGGCACTGTTGACATACCGACCGCATCAGCTCCAATCAAACGCTGGAATTTTCCCATTGCAGTTGATTCATAAACTGGACCAGTAATCGCAAGATAAACCCCTTTCATAATATGTAAATCAATTTCCTCGGCAGCATTTTCTGCAACTTCTATCAATTCTTGCGGATGGGCATTTGTCATAGCAGGAAATCTAGGCCCTAAACTCTCATCATTAGGACCAATCAGAGGATTATCCCACATGAAATTTAAATGATCATTAATAATCATTAAATCTCCAGGTTTAAAAGTAGGATTTAAACCACCCGCAGCATTTGTAATAATCATCTTCTCTATGCCTAATTCTTTCATTACCCAGACGGGAAAGACTAGTTCTTGCATGGAATAACCTTCATAATAATGAATTCTACCATTCATGGCAAAAACATATTTGCCATCTATTTTCCCTAATACCAATTCACCAGCATGACCCTTAACTGTTGAAACTGAAAAATGGGGAATCTCTTCATATTTTATTTTAACAGGTTCTTCTATTCTCTCGCAATATTCTCCTAGGCCAGAACCCAGTATTAATCCAATTTCAAGTTTTTTATCAAATTTAGATCTAATATATTCAGCAGCTTCTTTTCTTTTTGTTGTCCAATCCATTTGAATTCACCTCTAGATATTTTATTCTGTAATAACTGCAGTTCCTGTAGCGATTATCATAATCATACCTTCTCGCATTTCTGAAAAATCAATATCAACACCGATAACTGCATTTGCTCCGATAGTAGCAGCCTTTTCTTCCATTTCTGTAATAGCTAAATCTTTTCCTTCTGCCAACTTAGACTCATATGATTTAGATCTTCCCCCTAAAGCATCAGTAATGCTGGCGAAAAAATCTCTCATCATATTTGCACCCATAACTGTCTCACCTGAAACAACTTTAAGGTATTCCTTTACTTTTTTTCCTTCTACATAAGGGGTTGTTGTAACAATCATCATTATTCTCCTTCCAAGTGGGAAATAATCTCTTCTCTAGCCAAAGTATCGACTTGCTCATTATAATGATCACCACTATGACCTTCTACCTTAATATATTCAATTTCACGAGAATCTATTAAGATATCTAATTCCTGCCAGAGATCTTGATTTGAAACAGGTTTATTTGAACTTGTTTTCCAACCCTTTTTTTTCCAATTTTCTAACCAATCACTTAAGCCATTTAATACATAACTTGAATCACTATATAGCTTTATTTTTTTTGGGACAGGCACTTCTTTTAAAGCTTCAATAACAGCTTTAAGCTCCATCCGATTATTTGTCGTTTCCGGAACATATCCTGTCACTGGAATTTCCTTGTCATCATGCAGTAATAAAGCAGCATAACCACCTGGACCTGGATTTCCAGAACATGATCCATCAGTATATATTTCCCAGATTTCATCAGTTCCTTTATCCTCTTCTAATTCATCCAGCAAAGCCACTGCTCTTCTTAGATGAGGAATTACAATAGAACCTCCCACGATTAATGCTACATTAAATGCCTCATATAATTCTTCTTTGCTAACTCCTTCTTCTTTACAACGGATGATATGATAACTAATACAATCATCACATTTTAATACCATTGAAGCAACAAGTCCCAGCAATTCTTTAACACTGGATGATAAAGCTCCCTCTTCATAAATCCTACTATCAAGATTAAAAAATCTTTTTAAATTAAGATCTCCTTCATCAAGAATCTTTTCATTCATCTTTTCTCTGAAAGAGCGAAATTCTGTTAATTTATCTGTCATAATTCCCACCTCATCTAAATAATACTCATCTACAATAAATTATATCTAGCTGAGCTAAAAAAAGCAACTCATTCTACCAAATTGTCTGTTCACTAGTAGAAATAGCAATTACTCCTTTTTTCGTTAATTCTTTTATCTCCTCTTTATTTTCTACAAGACCCCCGGCGATAATTGGCAATTTGATATTAGCTGATAAATGCTCCATAAAATAAGGGGCTGCCAGACCAGGTAAGATTTCAACAGCATCAAAATAATCTTGCCTAGCAATATTAATTGCTGTTTTTAATGAGCCTGAATCAAGCATAAATATACGCTGTACTGTCATTAACCCTGCAGTATTAGCAGCTTTTAATAAATAATTTCTAGTTGATATTATCCCATCACAAAGATATTTTTCAGCTAAATATCTAATTCCTACTTTATCTGTTGAGATACCATCAATTAAATCAACATTAACAATTAGTATTTTATCATTATCTTTAGCTTTCTGCATGGCTAATTCAAGATCAAAAATTGTACCTGTTAACAAAAATATAACGGTAGCTTCTTTAATTGACATTGCTTTATCCAGATCATGTATATCTCTTATAGCTGGAATAATTGGATAACGGTCGAAATATTTCTTTAAATGCTGCAATAAAGAGCCTCCTAATAAACATTTACTATATTATAACATCTTAGCTATAAAATATCATCTTTCTTTAGCAAAAATTCTTCTAGTGGCTACAACATCAATACCAGTGTCAAGTAGATTCTGATAAAGAATTTGCCCTGTTTCAATTGGAGCTTCAACTTTAACCCGACTGATCTCTCGCATGGCTTGATCTACTAATTCTAATGAGATAGCTTTAGTTGTTTTAACTGGCACAATTGGTAAAATTCCATTAATAACTTTGACTGTAGTTGGTAATATTCTAACTGGAGAGATAATCTCTTCTCTTGCATAATCCTCTCCTTGCGGACAAGAGTTGCCAATTATTTCAATAATTTTTTCATCTTCAAACTCAACTTTTATTTCACAACCTTTTGGACAAGAAACACATGTTAAAACTTTTGACTCTGACATTAATGGACCCCCTTTTCAATGATATCAATTGTTATTTCTTCTATATTTTCTTCTTCATTTAATATTTTTTCTGGTAGGTTAATATTAATCATTTCTCCTGGTCTAGCATAATCTTGTTTAAAAGTTAAAAGGGTATTTCCTTTTAGAGAAATCTTTATATCAACGTTTGTTAAAGGTTTTGAAACTCGCATATATAGAGGTGTTTTCTTGCGATCATGGTCAACTAAATCTAAATATTGAGGAACTACATAATTAACATTTTTGCCTGCCTTTATCTGTCGCCGTTCACTATTCTTTTGATATTTATCTTTTATAAATCTAGCTGCCCAATAGCCTGTAATCACTGCTTCTTCTGTCACATAATCAACTAAATCATGCACATGTAGAACATTTCCACAAGCAAAAATACCAGAAATAGAAGTTTCTCTGCCTTCATTAACAATGGGGCCTTTTGTTCTTTGATCAAGTTTTACCCCTGCCTTTTTAGATAACTCATTTTCTGGTATTAATCCTACTGATAATAACAAAGTATCACAGGAAAATTCCTTTTCGGTTCCAGGAATCACCTTTAATTTTTCGTCAACTTCTGAAATGATAACTGATTCAATTCTATTTTCACCTTTTACATTAGTTACAGTATGATTTAATAATAATGGTATATCATAATCTTCTAAACATTGGACTACATTTCTGGTTAAACCTCCAGTATAGGGTAATAATTCAACAACTGCTTTCACATTAGCACCTTCCAAACGCATTCTTCTGGCCATAATTAGACCAATATCGCCTGATCCCAAAATAACTACTTCTTTGCCAAGCACAAACCCTTCAATATTTGTAAAGCGTTGTGCAGTACCAGCAGTAAGCACTCCAGCTGGTCTGGTACCAGGAATACCAATTGCACCTGCTGTTCTTTCTCTACATCCCATAGCTAATACAATTGCGGTTGCTTCAATCTCCATGAATCCGTCTTTACTATTCATTGCATATATTTTTTTATCTACTGTTATATCTAAAACCATGGTATCTAATTTTACTTCAATACTTTTTCTCGCAATTAAATCAATATAGCGCTGTGCATATTCCGGACCAGTCAATTCTTCCTTAAAATGATGCAAACCAAAACCATTGTGAATACACTGTGGTAAAATTCCTCCTAATTCAAAATCTCTTTCTAAAATTAGTACCTCTTCAATTCCTTCGTCATATGCTTTATCAGCAGCTGCCATACCAGCTGGTCCTCCACCGATAACTACTAAATCTCTTTTTAGTTTAAGCATCATTATGCACCTCATCATTTAATAACTCTTTAATTTCGAATTTCAATATTTTTGAATTGTCTTTTTCAAGTCTTACTTCAGTAGGTGAAATTCCTAGTTCTTCTGCAATTATTTCAACAACTTTTGGGCCACAAAAACCTCCCTGGCATCTCCCCGCTCCTGCTCTAGTCCTTCTCTTTACTGCATTAACGGTTCGTGCGCCTATTGGTCCGTGAATTGCATCAACAATTTCTTTATAAGTTACCGTTTCACACCGGCAAATAATCTTTCCATAACGGCAATCACTTTCAACTAGTTTTGCTCTTTCTTGATGACTAAGTTCATAAAATCTAATCGGTTCTTCCCGATACTTTATATAATTAGTTTTCTTATTTAAATTTAAGCCTTCATCTGCTAAAATATCAATTACTAAATCAGCTATTGCTGGCGCTGATGATAAACCAGGTGATTGAATACCAGCACAATTAATAAATCCACTTACATCACTAGCAGCTTCTATAATAAAATCCTCACTAACATCTGCGGCTCTTAAGCCTGCAAATTCACGGATAACATTGCTAAGTGATAAGTCAGGAAATATATTTTTGGCACTTTTATATACCTTTTCTAAACCAGTTGCAGTAGTAGCTAAGTCATTTTTCCCAGCAACAGGTTCTGAAGTAGGCCCAATCATTAAATTATTATCAACAGATTTGGTAACGACAATACCCTTACTATGGCTTTTTGGTAGTTGGAAAATTATATGATTTACGGCAAAATCATAGGCTTGGTCATAGAGATAGTATTCACCTTTTCTTGGTTGAATTTTTACTTTATCAATTCCAACCATTCGGGCTATCTCATCTGCAAATAACCCAGCAGCATTGACTATATAATTGCCATAAAATGAACCTTTATTAGTCTCTACACCTGTTACCTGTTTATCTTTCATAATAATATCAGTCACTTTTGTTTCTAGTTGAATATCTAGTCCATTCTGAACAGCATTTTCTGCCATAGCCAGAGCAAATTCCCAAGGATTGATAACACCTGCAGTTGGCGAATATAAAGCTGCCCTTGCCTCATCAGTTAGATTTGGTTCATTTTTTTGTAACCAAGCTTGATCAACAATTTCAAGACTTTTAACTCCATTTTTATTCCCATTTTCTAGTAGTTTAGTTAATTGAGAAATATCATCTCCTTCTAAAGCTACTACTAATGAACCAATTTCTTTAAAAGGTACATTTAAATCCCTTACTATTTCTTTAATCTGCTGATTTCCTTTTACATTTAATCTACCTTTAACCGTACTCGGATCAGCATTATAGCCACCATGAATAATTGCTGTATTTGCTTTAGTAGTTCCGGTAGCTAAATCTGCTTCCTTTTCTAAAAGTAAAACCTTAAGATCATATTTGGCTAATTTCCAGGCAATTGCTGCTCCAGAAACACCCCCACCAATTATAATAACATCATAATATTTTTTTGCCATTAATATCCCCCTCAATATTTTATAGAAATATATCTAAAAACACAAAAAGCCCTATTGAAAACTAATAAAAGGATAAAAATATCCCATTATTAGGACTCAATAAGGCTTTCTCATATTCTCCGCCAGAATAAATATATGCTTTTTAAAATTTCTAATTAAATATTATCATTAATCATAAATAAAGTCAACTATTTAAGAAATAGCTAGCGAGTTATTCACTTCTGTAAAATAAAAATGGCTCCCCGAGCAAGACTCGAACTTGCGAC